>JAWCQS010000150.1:0-3277 GCA_038869655.1 Bathyarchaeia archaeon
AAAAGGGATGAAAGACTATTCAGGTATTCTAACAGTTGTGTGAATCTACTGTTTCAGTATTCCACCTTTCTTGGAAGTTTCTTTGCTTGTTTAATCCAACTTTTAACTTCATTTAAAGTCGGAGCTCTTCTTACGAGTTTTTTCTCTTTGTTGACTTCGAGCATCTTAGCGTGGAGATTCTCTGGATCTCTTTTAGATAATTCAATCACTGTGTCCACTCCAGCCTCTTCAAGTAAGTCTGAATACTCCTCACCCACTCCCTTAATTCTGAAAAGGTCTGCAAGGTTCACCCACTCAAGAATCAGTTTTTCTGAGATTCCAGTCTTTTTGGCAAGTTCCTCCCTCCCCTTCCTCGTTGCGCCTACGTTAAGTAAATCCTCAGTATTTTTAATGCCAGCTCCAACAAGCTTATTTGCATATTCCGGTCCAATTCCCTCAATTTTTTCTATATTTTCTTTTTGTGCCATACAGAATCACGATATATATATATATATTGTCACCTCCTTTATAAATTTCTCTATTCTCTGGACCTGTTAAGTTAAGAGCACCTCCTACATCAAAGCTATGAACCTTAACGCCATCTATGATTAATAACTCAGCTTAAGCCTACATAAGCTACGTTATGCCAGAACGCCATTGGTCACGAAAATCCCTGGAATTTAAACCTAACCCCTCTCACAATTCTTCTTCAAGTAAAAAAATTGAAATTGAGATCTTTATGATTTTCTAATTGTGTCCGCTGTATTATTCCAAAAGCCTATATCCATCCGCGAGCTATCATCGTGTCAGCAACTCTTCTGGCGGCGAGAGCGTAGGCTGCTTTTCTTAGGGAAGTTTCATGGGAGTTTGCGAAAGACAAAACATCCTCAAAGGCTTTTGACAAAGTCCTCTCCACATCGCTTAAAGTCTCCCTCTCGGTGATCAAGAGTCCTGCTTTGCTTATCCTCCACTCTTCATAGCTTGCAATAATGCCGCCCGCGTTCGCAAGTATATCAGGAACTATTGGCACATGCTTTCTGTAAAGGATTTCGTGAGCCGCCTTAGAAAGCGGTGCATTAGCCCCCTCAACTATCATCTTAGCCTTTACTGAAGGGGCTTTCTTTTCAGTTATCACATTTTCTATAGCCGCTGGTATTAAAACATCTACGTCTAGACAGAGAAGATCTTCATTGCTTATCGATGAGCCCCCAAACCCATGAATCGTGTTCTTTTGGCGATTGTACAACAAAAGCTGATCGAAGTTCAATCCCTTAAAGTCAACTGTCCCTCCATATTTGTCTGAAACGGCAACTATTTTTGCTCCCATTTCATAAAGGGTCTTGAATGCCCAAGAACCAACGTTCCCGAAGCCTTGAATCGCTATGGTTACATCCTTCAAATCCTTGCCCAGAATCTCTGAAACAGCTTTCGCAGTAATCTTGGCTACACCGTAACCCGTAGCCTGAAGGCGTCCCGGTATTCCTCCTATACCGATGGGCTTTCCGGTCACAGATTCCCTCACATGAGTTTCCCCGAATATCGTGGCCATCTCCCTAGGACTTGTACCAAGATCTGGACCGAAGACATAGGCTCCTGAAACGATTTCATTCCTGACTTTATGGGCAAACTCGCGTACAATGATGTTTTTATCCAACTGAGGCAAGTCGTATCCAGCTCTAATCCCAGCCTTGGCCCCTCCAAAGGGCAAGTCCATAAGGGCACATTTATAGGTCATAATCTCTGCCAGCTGAACTACGTCTTCAATCGTAACATTTTGATCCATCCTCAATCCACCCTTAGAGGGAGGGCCTCTTACAGTACAGTAGTAGACTAAGTAGGCATCGATGCCAGTTGGGCCTTTGGTAGGAAGGTTTAGATGTAGCTTAACCTTAATCACGACCTCGGGTTCCTTTAAAAGCTCCACAGCAAGGGGTTCAAGGGAGGAAAGAGAAACGATATCTTGATCGATTATCAACATCTTACACCCAACAATGAGAATGCTATCCCAGAATATTAGCTTTAAGTGAAAATTTAAATTTTTCCAAGCATTCTTGGGTAATTTCAAGCAACCGAGGCTCAAAAAACAATTGAAAGGTGACTACTCGCTTAAGCATTGCGTAGAGTAACGATTAATTTATATGCAGAGCGAAAGAATATCTAATTAAAAATATGAAGGGTGAAACCTTGAAGAAGTTACTCATCCTAGTTTTATTATTAGCGCTATTGATTCCAAGTGTATGCGCATTGGAGGGAAAATCTGACGAAGGCCGAGTTATAATCGATACTCCTGTGGATCACGATCTGTTCCTATCAGGCAATACAGTGATCATCAATGCCCCAGTTGATGGGGATGTCTTTGTTGCGGGTGGAACTGTGACCATCAACGCTCCTATAAGTGGTGATGCGCTTGCTTCTGGTGGAACCGTGATTATCAATGCTCATATAGATGGAGATATTACTACTGCCGGTGGAAGCATAGAGATAAGACGCGATGTAGAAGGAAGGATTATAGCCGTAGGTGGAGCAATAGACATCGAAGGCAACGCGAAAAAAGTCATCAGTGCCGGTGGAAGCATAACTATCCATTCTACGGCGACCATAGAAAACTATGCATACCTCGTGGGAGGCGACGTTAACAATGCCGGAGTAGTGAAGGGGGACTTGAGAGTAAGCGCAAGCAATTTCCAGAATACTGGAAGGGCTGGTAGCGTAAAGTATCAAAGAATTGACTTTCGAAAAGAGATATCTGAAGCTATAAGAATTCCTAGGGGCATTGGAACTTTACTAAGCGTTCTCTTCTTCGTTGGATTCCTGATACTCGGATTGGTCATGCTCAAGCTTTTCCCAAAGCAGTTTTTAACAGTCGAAGAAACGCTAGTGAGGTCCCCAATCAGAAATGCGGCAGTCGGTTTCATCATGATAATCGTAACTATAGTCGTCATAGTATTGCTGGCCATAACGGTCGTTGGTCTTCCTTTTGCGGCAATTTTAGGTATGCTCTTCCTTGTAGCCCTTTTGATATCGGGACTCTTCGTTTCCCTAGCTCTTGGAAGGAAGATCTTGAGCCCACTTCATTTCCAAGCGAAGAATGTCTGGTTCTTCATCACCGGATTTGTCATTTTAAGCATACTATTCTACATACCAATTCTAGGTTTCATCATACGAATTGTGGTAGTGAGCCTTGGTTTTGGTGCTATCTACTATACGTTGCGTGAAAACTGGAGTGCCATAACGACGAAGGCTGCTTAAACTCGTATTAAAATTTCTTTTTTAGTAAAAATGCTTAATAATTCAGTAC
>JAWCQS010000151.1:0-2562 GCA_038869655.1 Bathyarchaeia archaeon
GATAAAGCTTCTCCAACTTTTCTATTGTTACCAATACCTGGACTAACTCTAAGCTGGGAAAATTTTCCATATGTCATGATCTCGATCTTAATTTTGTTATTCACCCACGAATTAGCTCATGCGATAGCTAGCTTAATGGATGAAGTCCCGATAAAGGATACTGGGCTATTCTTCGCTTTAGCTATAGCTGGTGGTTTCGTTGAGGTAGATGAGGAAAGGTTAGAAAAATCTGAAAACTCTACCAAGCTAAGAGTTTTTGCAGCAGGGTCGTTCACGAATATACTTGTAGGAATTTCTATAATATTGCTTTTATCCAACTTTACTTTAGCAATAATTCCTTTTTATTCGCCCAACTCTACCGGAGTCCTTATCGTTGATACTGTTGAAGGGGGGGCCGCCCAAAAGGCTGGAATGCAGAAGTGGGACATAATATACTCTTTAAACGGTACTGAAGTTAAGGATGTAAAAGCACTCAGCGATTTTATGAGGAGAGTTTTACCAAATTCGGTGCTCCTTGCTTCAACGAAGAAGGGAAGCTTTTTACTAAGCCTAAACCACTCATTAGGAAATGCTAGCAGAGCGATTATTGGAATTTATTCATTCAATTATTATGAACCTAGAATTCGTCTACTTCCAGTTCAGATACCCTATCATCTTTACGTATTTGAAAATTGGATGCAAACCATCTTTATCAGCGTAGCTTTGATAAATATGCTTCCTCTTTATCCACTGGATGGCGATAGGTTTTTAGAAGCCATTTTAAGAACTCTATCGGTAAAAAGGACTAAAAGGATAAGGATGATGACAAGCTCTGTGGCTGCAATTATCTTAGGTTTAAATTTGGCTCTATCTTTCTTAAATTTTGGGTTTATAAAGATTTGAAGGGAGAAAATTTGTGAACTGTGATTTATGCAAAAGAAGGGAAGCTTTTTATCGTAGAATTCATGAAGGATTAGCTCTATGCAAAATATGCTTTAAAAGCAATGTAGAAAAAAAAGTTAAAAGAACAATTTCTAAATATAGGATGTTTAATCCAGATGATCATATAGCTGTAGCCCTTTCCGGAGGAAAGGATAGTTTAGCTTTATTAACTATCCTTAACAAACTTGAAAAAAAATTCCCACATTCAAAAATAACTGCAATAACCGTAGACGAGGGAATAGAGGGGTACAGGGACGAAGCCATAAAATTGGCTAAGGAATGTTGCTCTTCGTTGAACGTCGATCATTTGACGGTTTCATTTAAAGAGCTCTTTGGCGTAGAACTCGATGAGATCGTTAAATTCAAGGAAAACTTATCTCCATGCGCATATTGTGGAGTGTTAAGAAGAAGAGCGATAGACAAAGCGGCCAAAATGATTAAAGCTACCAAAATAGCTACTGCCCACAACCTTGATGATGAAGCCCAAACTGCTTTGTTGAACCTATTTAATGGAGATATAGCCAGGATGGCTAGAACTGAGCCAGTTTTAAAAGATCCTGAGGGAAAATTTTTAGTTAGAGTTAAGCCTTTATGTGAAGTAATGGAAAAAGAGATAGCGCTATATGCTTATTTAAAAGGTATAGAGTTTCAGAGTATCTCATGCCCTTATGTAACCACTTCATTGAGGAATGATATCAGAAACATGCTCAATAGGCTTGATGAAAGGCATCCAGGAGTTAAATATGTAGTTTATCACTCAGCGCAAAAAATAAGGGACTCACTTAAAGCCACTTTAGAAAAAATCGAATTAAGAAATTGCAGGTTTTGTGGAGAAGTTACAACCAATGAGGTATGCGGAGTGTGCAAGATGATTAAAAATCTTTCTAAATAAAATGGCGACGGAATCACTACGGTTCGACGCCCCGTTTCATGCTTAATTTTCAATCCTTGAGCTCTAGTCTGCTTACCTTTGAGCGTTAACGTCTGATCTTAGGGGTGTTCTCTTCCGAGCCTCCCCCGGTTCGATCAGTAAGAGTGATAGCCTCCCTCCTTCAAGAAAGGTCTTCACCCTACGCTAACCCCAAAGGACAGGCTTTCAAAGCCCTAGCGGATTGAAATCAAGCAAGGCGTAGACGCCTTACCATAGCTTTCGGCTCACCATACCGGTCATTTGTGATCGGAGCTTCAATTCTCCTCAGGGGAGACCGAGCCCCCCGCCTAAGGTTCCGTCGCCATTAGTATTAACAAAATCCTAAAATAAATATTTTTATTAATTATTTTTTGCTTTGTGTAAGAGCAGAGAAAACCCCTAACAAATCATGATAGGAATTAAAGAGAAACGATAGAAGAGGGCAAGTAGTGATGGTGAATGCCTGATAAGATGTTGGATCGCGAAGTAATTGGATACGAAAAGGCAGCCTTGATGGTCACAGCTCTTGGTTCTTTTTTGACAGCGTTTATGGGTTCCTCTATAAACATCGCACTTCCTTCGATTGGAAAAGAGTTTTTGATGAATGCCGTCTTGTTGAGCTGGACCGCCGTTTCATTCCTTCTGGCTGCGGCGATGTTTCTCGTTCCGATTGGAAAGATAGCGGATGTATATGGAAGAAAGAAGATTTTTACATTGGGCGTACTATCATT
>JAWCQS010000151.1:2572-3254 GCA_038869655.1 Bathyarchaeia archaeon
GGACAGAATGCTGTTGTTCGATGAGAAGAGTGCTTTTGACGGAATTGTGGAGGAAGGATTGTTTTCCGTTTTTTCCAAGGGATAGGAGCAGCTATGATGTACGGAACGAGCGTTGCGATTCTAGCTTCAGTATTTCCTATAGGGAAGAGGGGCGGAGCTTTAGGGGTTAATGTTGCTTCAGTATATTTGGGTCTATCCTCAGGTCCATTTCTTGGAGGTTTTCTAACCCAGAATTATGGATGGAGAAGCATTTTTCTTCTTAACGTAGTTCTTGGGCTGATGATAGTCCCCCTAATTGTGTGGAGATTGAAAGGAGAGTGGGCTGAGGTAAAAGGAGAGAAGTTTGACTATGTCGGATCCATAATTTATGGTCTCTCACTTCTAGAGATTATGTACGGCTTTTCTAAGCTACCTGAAATGTCGGGCATATGGCTAGCTCTAATCGGTATACTTGGCATCCTTTTATTCGTTGTATGGGAGGTAAGGACAAAAACTCCAATCCTAGATATAGATCTTTTTAGGAATAACACGATCTTTGCCTTATCAAACTTAGCAGCATTTATTAACTACAGCGCAACTTTTGCAGTTACTTTTCTCTTAAGCCTTTATTTACAGTACATTAAAGGGTTTGATCCTCAAACTGCGGGCTTGGTCCTAATGGCCCAACCTGTTATGATGGCTA
>JAWCQS010000152.1:0-3223 GCA_038869655.1 Bathyarchaeia archaeon
GTTTCAAGTAGCTTTTCTTCTTGTTCTTTCCTTGGATAAAGCCTAAACTTGTAGGTTAGCTGAATCCTTCGCATTTAAATCCTTTCTGTTTTTCTAGTATGGATTTATGAGGGTACGTATATAAAATTCGCTCTCATCCACCTCTAAAGAGTGTGGGATTTCCCGCTCACGGTGTTAAATTCAATCCTAGTTCTTTCCATTTTGAGAACGGATACTCGTTTCCAAGATAGATAATTTTGTCACGAACTCTTCTCTGGTAAAAGGGAAGCTTGACTACTTTGGCTTTTACGAGTCTTTCTCTTATCCTGATCCCTAAATGAGTTTCTTCCTTTGAATAATCCTTTTGAACATAGCCCATAGCGATTCCGCGGTTTAAAGTAGGAGATGCTGTCCCGCTCGTTACTTTTCCTACCAATTGCCCGTCTACGACTATATCGTAACCAGCCCTCGGTATTCCACGCTCAAGTAACATTAGGCCTACCCTTACCTTTTCAATTCCCTCTTCCATCTGCTTCGCTAGCGCAGCCTTTCCTATGAATTCTGTTTTGTCGAATTTCACAACGAACTTTAACCTTGCTTCAAGAGGGGTCGTAGACTCATCTATATCGTTTCCATACAAGCACATCCCAGCTTCAAGCCTAAGGACGTCCCTAGCGCCAAGACCACAAGGAGATATCCCAAATTCCTTTCCAGCTTCGAGTATGGAGTTCCAAACCTTCGATGCACGCCAGGGATTTTCAACTGGCGCGTCATAAACAAAGATCTCAAATCCATCCTCACCAGTATAGCCTGTTCTTGAGATCAAGCATTTGTTACCTTCTATAGAGATCTCGCTCGCTCCGAAGCGTGCAACTTTAGAAAGATCCTCTCCGCATAATCCTTCAAGAGTTGCTTGAGCATTGGAGCCTTGAAGGGCGATCATCGCAACTCTATCGGAAATGTCTTCAAGTTCTACTTTGAACTTAGATGAATTTTGTTTTAGCCAAGAAAAATCCTTTTTCCGATTGCTGGCGTTATAGATTAGAAGGAAGGAGTTTTTTCCCAATCTCACTACAGTTAAATCGTCTATAATCCCACCGTTTTCATTGCACATGACTGAATAAAGGGCTTTATAATCGCTTAAAGGGCTTAAATCGTTCGTTATCACATAGTTCAAGAAGTTTTCAGCCTCTTCGCCTGATATTGATACCCTTCCCATGTGCGAAACGTCAAAAATTCCCAAAGAAGTTCTAGTCGCCATGCACTCCGGGATTATTCCCTTGTACCAAACGGGAAGGCTGAATCCAACAAATTCTATCAATTTTCCATTCTTTTCATGATAATCGTACAATTGAGTCTTCAACGCCAAAACACTTCACCTCTTTATCCTTGAACTCTTAACTTTTTTACTTTTGAGATCTTTTAATTCAGATGAGAGTATCTTTATACTCGCAGGATCAAAGTTAAGCTTTTTCTTACATGTAGGGCATGATGAATTGTACTGTTGGATTATCTCCATCGGAGATTCGATTTCTTCGCCAGAGTAGAGCACTGTACCACAATTTTTGCAAAATATTTTCTGAGGCAAAGCTTCGCACCAACAAGAGAAACATTAAAATAAAGCGATATTAAAATACTTTTAGTTTTAGTATGAGTGATAAAGTTGGGCTGGAGATTAAAAAGATCGATCAAGAACTTTCTATACTCGATTCGCAGAAGGCGATTACCAAAGTTAGGCTTGTTAAAATCTTTAACGTTTTTGACTCTGCTGATCATCTCTTTCGCCATATTCATATTGGCCGGTGGAGTTTACGATGTTCTTGAAAAGCCTTTGGCGATACTTCCAAGGGGTGGAGGTTATACATTCATATACAGAGGAAGTATTCATTATCAAACCATAAACGAAAGCTTAGTCATAGCTTTGGTCTATCTCTTAGGGCTTTCAGGGTTATACGTGATCTTCAGAAGCACTAGGTTTGCGTATAAACCTAGAAATGCTTATCTGATGTTGATAATCGGAATGAGTATAACTTTTTTGGCTTTTTACTATGGCCAGGCGCTGCTCAGAGAGAAGCTGGGTTAAGGATAGGCTTCACAAAAAAGTAGGCTTCAGTTTTAAGGTATTGGCAAGCAGGTTTGCAAGTATATGCGTTGGAAAAGTTATAAGGATTATTAAGATTATTGCTTCTAAGCTCAATCTATAGAGTGGGAGTGCAAAAATTAAAGCGCCAAAGATAAAGTCCAGTTGATCGATTGGAAGAAAAGAGTGTCCTGGAGGAATTTTAAACCTCCTTTTTATAAAAGATCCTGCCAGATCGCCGATCATAGCTCCCAAGGATATTAGAAATCCGATTTTTGTAAAACCATCCTCTAAAAGTATAAGCTCGATTATTAGACCGGCTATTGATCCAAACAAAATCCCGCTCATAAGTCCCCTGATCGTTTTGTTCTTACCAAAAATCCTTTCGTTATCTATGAATTTTTTTCCAAGGTCTACCGGAGTTCCTTTTCCGCCAAAGATAACGGGAGTAGAGTTAGCTAAGTAAGCAGGGATTATGAAATAAACAGTTTTTACTAGGTCTATTGGCTCCACATAGATCCTTTTTTTCTATGCTCTTTACACTATAAAAAACTTACTCAAAAATAAGTGGAGTCAATTGGTGAGCTACCCACGTCTAAAAGCCTTGGGCTTCCTGCTTCAACGATAGAGCTTGCTGGCACAAAAGCCAGTAGAGGCTTCATCTCTACAGGCGAATCAGGGCTACCCCATCCCTTCATTTTTATTCTATTAGCCGATATCCAATCCCTCAAGGAATCTTCATGGCTTAGTCCTTTTGAGGTACCTCTTGGGTTCACCTTCATCACCTTCCTATTAGCGCTTTCAGCCTTATAGGATAGCTTCGATAAAGCCTTTAGGTTTGAATAAAGCTGGTATAGAACCATCTGTAAGGCTTTCGAATAAACCTTGTTTAGTTCAGGCTTCTTCATTTTAAGCTTGGGCAGTTGGGCTTGAAGCTTAAACCTGCTTTGTGGCTTTCCATTCCATTGAGTCAAGAAGTAATTGTAAGTTTGCCTGCATAGCTCCAAGGTTTCAAGTAGCTTTTCTTCTTGTTCTTTCCTTGGATAAAGCCTAAACTTGTAGGTTAGCTGAATCCTTCGCATTTAAATCCTTTCTGTTTTTCTAGTATGGATTTATGAGGGTACGTATATAAAAGTTCGCTTTCATCTGTTGTGTTGCACGACT
>JAWCQS010000153.1:0-3154 GCA_038869655.1 Bathyarchaeia archaeon
CCTAGCGGGTTTATATTTGCACTGAAATCTAAAATTTCTCCAAGATTTTTTCCATATTTTTTATGAATTTCCCATACTTCGCCACCATGCGTGCATGCTTTAAGGTTTTTAACTTCTTTCCTTACTAAACTTTTGAGAGGCTTCATCCTATCTACTCGCCGAATTTTTCAGGATTTCCCGTTAAGTTAAGGAGCAAGGGCATAATATGTTTGCCCTTAATAATTCCCAAACCACCTTTAGAAGCACTTCTTTCATCGTACCTTTTCACCCCATCTTTGATTACTTCATTGCTGGCTATGGTTATCGGTGTAGGATCGGCCGTATGTTTTTTAAGTTTTACAGAAGTTGAGTGATCAGATAGAATCAAAATGCTAACATCATCAAAATTTATGTTTTTAATAATTCTTCCAACCATCGCATCAATTTTCTCGATCATCTTAAGCTTTCCGATCAAATTTCCATCGTGACTTGCTTCATCGGGGCCTTCTAAATGGATCAATACTAAATCTTTTTCTTCTAAGGATTTTAAAGCAAACTCTGCTTTGGCAAAAACGTCAGTGTCTATGTCGCCAGTAGCTCCGGGCACTTTAAGGATATCCATTCCCCACAGTTTGCAAATTCCTTTTATAAGGCTGGTACCAGCTATGCAAGAAGCCTTTAATCCATAAACTTTGGCTAAAGGTCTTTCGATTTTTGGTTTCGAGCCAATTCCCCAAGGTATTATTACGTTTGCTGGAGGTTTTCCATTGGCAATTCTTTTCCTATTAACCGGATGACCCCTCAATAGTCTATAAGATTTTTTGATTATCTCCTTTAAAAACGAAGCAGTTTTTTTAGCTTCAGAAGAGCTATCTAGCGGCTTGACCCTGTCCGCATGGAAGCCTAATCTAGGAGGGGGAGCGAGGACTTTTGTAGAAAGCTCCTCTCCACCGATAACTAAGACTCCTTTAAACCCTTGAGTATGCTTGAACAGAGCATCGATGCCAAAAGCCTCAGTTAGGCTTAGGCTTAAGCTCTCTAATTCTTTATATAGGATTAAGCCTTCATCCTTTATCCTTCCAGCTTTTTCGTCCTTTATTATGAAGCCCCCGCTCACTGTAGCAAGATTACATCTTAACGCTAAATCTCCTTCTTTAAGGGTCATCTCGGCCCCTAAAGCCTCCAGAGGCCCCCTCCCAGTATAAACTTCGTAAGGATTGTAACCCAGTATCGCTAGGTTAGCAACATCGCTTCCAGGAGCTATTCCATAATCGATCGCATAAACCAAGCCAGAGATGCCGCCGACCGCCAGTGAATTCATGTTTTTTGTTTTAACGAATTCAAGAGGTGTCTTATAATTCAGTTCTTTTAAAGGCCTATCTGCCATCCCATCGCCTATTATTATCATAACGCGCATAATTCAACACCTGAAGCCCCATGGATGAAACAAGCTTTGCATTCTAACCGTTATCCGTAAGTAGGTTTAGCGAAGGTATATATCTAGTCTCATAGCTTATTTATATTGAGTTTTTCCAAAAGTATTTATTAAAGAAGATATCTATTCTGTTACGCCAGTAGGAGGAGTTTGATCCAGTTGTCAAAAGAGTTTAGGCATATAGTAAGAATCGCCGGAACAGACGTAGAAGGGGGGAAAAAAATAATTTATGGATTAACAAAGATAAGGGGAATAGGGGTTGGGATGGCAACCGCAATAGCCCAAATGATAAACCTAGACCCTAACGTAAAAATAGGCGAGCTATCGAATAAGGATGTTGAAGAAATCGAGCGCATAATAAAAGATCCTATGAAGCATGGAATTCCAGCAAGGTTGATGAATCGAAGAAAAGATCTGGAAACTGGTAAAGATTTCCATCTAACAGGCCCAGATTTGGCATTGAGGGTTAAAGCTGATATAGATCTAATGAAAGACGTTAAGTCGTGGAAAGGAGTTAGGCATATGTATGGACTTAAGGTTAGAGGACAAAGAACTAAGACTACTGGAAGGACTGGAAAAACAGTTGGAGTGAAGAAGAAAGCCCTCATAGCTAGGATAGAATCAAAAAAGTAGTTTAAGGTGAAAACATGGGAGATCCTAAAAAACAGAGGAAAAAGTACGATACGTCATTGCATCCTTGGAGAAGGGATCAATTAGACACTGAACTAAAACTGGTTGGCGATTATGGCTTACGCAATAAAAGGGATCTATGGAAGTATAAAACTATGCTCTCAAAGATTAGGGGAATTGCACGCTCTTTATTGGCTGAAAGCAGTGAAGAACGCGAAAAACTCGAAAAACAATATCTCATGAAGTTGAGCAAACTTGGCTTGATACCTGAAAATCCTACGCTGGATGATGTGCTGGACATGGACATAAAAAATCTTCTTGAAAGAAGATTGCAGACTGTCGTTTATAGGATGGGGCTGGCGAGATCCATCCATGAGGCTAGGCAATTGATAACTCATGGGCATATAGCCGTTGGAAACAGAATAGTGAAGGCCCCAAGTTATCTAGCTAGAAGAGCGGAGGAAAAAGCTGTAGGTTATGCCCCAGATAGTCCTTTGAGCAAGCCCACTCATCCAATTAGAACGCCACAAACGATTAAACCTTCTGAAAAAACTGAATAAAGAGCGGGAGTACTTAATCAATGGATCGCAAATGCCATCGATTCTAAATTACGTTCCGCAAGTACTGATGATATCTGGTATTTGCGCTTTTTCTCCTATTTTGAGTAGGCTGAATAGAGGACTCGGAAAGTTTTTATACTATGCTGGAGTTTTTGTTGGAATAGCTTCGATAGCTCAATCGATCTTAATGCTTTTAGAACGATTTGGAGATCTTTTTACAACAATCCTTTTATTCCTCATAGGCATAATGCTATTTTTTAGACCGATTAGAAATTTTAGGTGGGCAGCATTGTTGGGATTAATGTTTGGAATTTTTGCAACTTATCTATTCAGGATTTTTTTCCCTACTTTACCAACAATCGCTTTCTTGATATTCTTTGGTTTTGTAACAATAACCTTGTATTTCATTTTTAAATTTTTGGAGGATTTTTTTAATCTATTGGTAGGAATGCTTTCATTTCCGCCAATAGCGATAATGCTTGGATCCATTAGCTTTCTCCAGGGAATACTCTTGATGTTCAACAAAAGCTTAGCTGAGACTTTTATGAGG
>JAWCQS010000154.1:0-3143 GCA_038869655.1 Bathyarchaeia archaeon
AGCAGTAAAATCTTTAAATAAACATCTTGAATCTTTCATAAGTAATGAATTTCAATTTAACAATCCTAAAGGTTCTATAGAAAAGTTTGAAAATTCCTGCTTCATGATGGCTAGATGGGCTTACGAATTGGTACAAGAAGGATTGAATACGAACTCGCCTACACTCCAGATGTATAAAGAAGATTTCGAAAGATATATCAATGGTCAAATTAGATCTATGGACCAGAAAAAAACTGAAGGGGAAACGGAGCTAAGTATAGATAAGTACCTAAGGCAAGTAAATGAAAAAGGAGTTGGAAGGATATGGTTAGACGTAGATTTTTGTTTCTTAGAGAAGGATTTAATAACTTTAAGCAACTCTGAATTAGAAGCTATAGAAAATGTTCGAATAGCAGCAGATTATTTTTTTAAAGGTTGCAATATCTATGATGATATTGCCGATTTAAATGAAGATATCCTTTTAGGAATCCTGAACAGTGTAGCTTTTTTAGCGTTGGATAGAGGCTACATTTCGAAGAGAGATTTGGAAAAACCAAATAAGCTTATAGTTAGATTAAAATCAAATATCGTGTTAAGGGAAGCTGTAAAGCTTGGTGATCTCATTTTCTTAAAAGGAATTGAGCATTTATTCAAAGCAAAAGAGCTCGCTGAACTGATCGACATTGATGCATTGATTTTTGGTGTGAGGGTTTTAAGGGCTTTTTCTATGAGAAAATGGTTCATCAAAGAAAAAGATATAGAAAGTTTAAAAAGCATTTTAAAATCGTTTAGTAGCCTCAATACTTACTCAATACCTGAGTGTATTCAAGTTTATAAAAATTCTATTTAAATTAAAATTCACCTATAATTTTTTGAGCAAGAAAACGCAGCTCTCATGGCCCATAGCTTTGCATTTAATTTCCTCGCAAGAAAACTTTTCTTTAAAAACTATAGAACACATTCCAACTATTATGCTTGAAAGGATTTTGCAAGCCGATCTTTCAGATTTAACATCTTTACATAAAAAGCATTTTCTTAAGTTAATGTAATAAGTATCGGGCATAGTTTCATCTTTTTTTATCTCAGGTTTTAACCTCCAACCATGGAACAAGCTAAGTGAAACCATTTTGGGGAGGTAAGAAATATCAAGTTTTACGGTTTGAGGATCTTCATGCGCCTTCGTTATATGCTCCATGCTTGCAATTCTTCCAGCCATTTCTTGAAAGAAATTCTCTAGATCCTCAAATTTGATGTCAACAGATGTTTTCGTAGTTTCAGTAAGTATGTTGGCAAAACTCTCAGCTGCTTTTTTTAACGCTAAATAACAATCTGCTGGAACCGAAGCTGGACGCCCATAGAGCATCAGAAGGGAGATCTTTGTGGGTAACGAAAAAGCTATTCGAGTGCTTAGTTTAAGTTTATTTTTTAAAAGTTTAGGCCTTATTTCTTCAACTTCTTCAGGCTTTATTAAGCCTTTTATGTTCCAAATAGCTATTTTTCTGAGTAGCTCTTCAAAAGTTTCTGGAAATAACGTCTGGACATCGTCCAACCTTTTTTCGATGATTTGCGAAAATAAAAGTTGTTCATAAAGTGATAAATTATAGTGTCCAAATGATCCTGAAGAAAGCTTTAAACTGTGTAGATGAGTTTTTAAATAATTAACTTTTTCTTTTATGATCAACTCCTCCTCTTTTGGAAGGGTATCAGTAAACTCGTCTCCCCACTTTATAAGCAACTTATTATCTTTAACCATGTACTGAAATTCTCTCATATGATATTCTGGTTTGCATGCACGAGAAATTGATAAGAACTGTTGGACAACATCTTTTTCTCTTCTAATCGTTATCTCTATAGAGCCATAAGTCAACGAGTTAAACTTTTTTTCAAAAATTAAAAAAGTTTCCTTAGGAAGCGTAAAGAACTCAGTAGTCTCCTTTTCAGTAGATTTTCCATACCAAGACTCGATCATCTTTAAAACGAGTTCTTCGCTCTCTTTAACAAGAAGATGCGGAAGATAGTTGTGGATTATGACTCCACATTTTAAATCTTCTCTGAGCTTGTTTATCGCTATGCTTATCTCTTGTAACGACATTCTTTGTAAGTCTAGTTTAACCGTTCCAAAAGGGCTTTCAATATGATAAGGTGAAAGTAAGCATACATGCCTCTTTTGATTCTTATTAGATGATAGAAGAGCATTTAGAAATATTGAAGATTCGAAATGAGTTTTATCTAGAACTGAAATAAAAGAACCTACTGGGAAGCTTGAAATTTCATCGAAAATTTCATGCCCGGTTTTAAATTTTTCCATAATTTAACCTAAAATTTTTATATAAACCGCTTAATTTATCTATTTCGGTCTTTTATAATGTCTTACTGGAGTAAAAAATTGAGGTTAAGCGCTTTCAAATCATTGATAGAATTAACGATTCCATCAGCATCGATAATAAGCGCCATAGTTTCAATCGCTGGAGCTTTCATGACTAAAAGTTTCGGTTTTTATCTTACAATTTTCGCAATCGGCCCCGTATTTTTTCTTTCTTCTTGTGGATTCAATACATTAAATGCAATTACAGATCTTGAAGCGGATAGAGTAAGTAGACCAAGTAGACCTCTTCCATCAACTCGTATAAGTTCAAAAGCTGCAATTAAGTTTTTAATCTTTTTATATTTTTTATACTTCCTATTGCTTGCTTTTCTCGCTTCGTTACAGCCATCCAGAGTCACTATTCTTTTAATAATTGGAGATCTGGTCTTAACATTTTTTTATTCAATTCCACCTAGGTTAAAAAATTTCCCACTACTCTCCAACATCATAGTTGGATTACATTATTCTATGCTTCCCATGCTTTCTGGGTGGTCGTTATTCAAGCCTTTTTATGAAGCCCCATTTTCCATTGTCTTAGTCGTAACTTTATTGGCTTCCGGAGTTAACATCCTTGAGGATTTTGAAGATATTGAAGGGGATAAATTTACTAACACGAGAACATTGCCAATTTTACTTGGGAAAAAATTTACAATAGCGGTACTCACTTCATTTTATTCGATTGCTTTGATTATTGGTGTTTTAAACTGGTTATCTTCCCACTCATTCTACTGGATTATGATTTTTCCTTTAGAAGCTGCTTTGATACTCATAAACTTAGGTTTGATAAATACGGAGCTTG
>JAWCQS010000155.1:0-3141 GCA_038869655.1 Bathyarchaeia archaeon
TTTAGAAATAAGCAGCATTCCTATTATGAAAGAGAAAGAGCGAATTGGTAGTTTAGTTATTTTCCACGATATTACTCGAGAAAAGATGGTTGAAAGAATGAAAACAGAATTTGTTTCTATTTCCGCTCACCAATTGAGAACTCCTCTTTCAGCAATCAAGGGCTATTTGTCGATGGTTTTGGAAGGAACTTATGGAGGAGTTTCAGAAAAGTTAAAGAAGGTTTTGGAAAATGTTTATATATCGAATGAAAGGATGATAAAGTTGGTCAATGCCTTTTTGGATGTTTCGAGAATTGAATTGGGAAGAGAAGAATGCCCCATGTACAAAACCATCTTCGCTAATTAAATTGCTCCTTCGAGCCTCAAAAACATTCTTCTATGAACTTTTTTAGCCTCTATGCATTATTCAAAAATCATCGCCACAGCTCTGCATGGAGCCCCACCGCATCCTTTAAAATTTATTGGTAGAAAACACAAAAACCATCTATTGTTTTTTAATCTATCTAGGTTGTTTAATTCTTCGATTATCCAAACATTGTTGCTCAAAAGAATTTTATGGACTTCTTCATCCTTCGGATGCGCGATGCTTAAAGTGTCACATCCAACAACTCTAACCCTTTTCTTAATGAGCCATCTTGCTCCACTCGCGTCTAAGTACGGATAATCGTAAAGATATTTCCTGTTAAAATCCCTGTACCTGCTCCAGTTGAAGAAAAGCAATACGATGTCTTTTTCGTTCAAAATGCTCGAATGTTTCTCCAGATCGGAAGAACTCGTACTTTCACCCTCTTTTTTATAACTTAAATCAAAAACCACTCCTTCTCCTATGAGTTCTTCTAAGGGGATTTCATCTATTGATTTTCCCCCTTCGATCTGATGGAGGGGAGCATCGATATGCGTACCAGTGTGTGTGTTGTAACTGTTGATAAGCTCTACATTACATCCATCTCTTGGTAAAATTTTTAATCGAGAGATATTAACTAAAGGAAAACCGGGCCAACCAGGACAATTGTGGTATATGGGATGAGACAGATCGATAACGCTTTTAATTTTCACCATCTTGTTTCACTTCAATCAATAATTCAAGTAATTTTTAAATATGGAATTCCATATATTAAGGGAGCGGATGTACCTATGAAGCTATGTTTTGGACTTTTTGCAGCTCATGAGCAATACGATCCGAAGTCCCTTTTAACCCATGCCGTTCTAGCAGAAAAGTGTGGCTTTGATACCGTATGGACCAGTGATCATTTTCATCCTTGGATGCATACCAATGCCCAAAGTGGTTTTGCATGGGTATGGATCGCCAGCACACTCGAAAGAACGAAGAGAGTAAAAGTGGGGACCGGAGTGACCGCCCCTATCTTTAGGTATCATCCTGCGATAGTGGCTCAAGCTTTTGCAACTTTAGAGTTCATCTATCCAAGAAGAGTATTTTTAGGTTTAGGTACGGGTGAACCTATGAATGAGACCCCTCTTGGTTATGAGTGGTCAAATTATAAGGAAAGGCATGATAGGCTGGAAGAAGCTATCAAGATAATTAGGCTGCTCTGGACAAAGGAGTTCGTAAGCTTTAAGGGAAAGTACTTCAGGCTTCATAACGCGAATCTGTACACGAAACCAACGTCACCGATACCTATTTATATCGCTGCATGCGGGCCCAACACAGCTTACTTAGCTGGGAAATACGCTGATGGATTTTTAACTCTTCCAGCAGCAAGAGAAAAGTGTGAAGAATTGTTTTTGGCTGTTGAAAGGGGTGCAAAGGATTCTGGTAGAGATCCGCTATTGATAGAGAAAGCGATAGAGGTGGAAGTTTCGTACGATCATGATATAGATAAAGCTTTAAGATCTGCGAAGTTTTGGTCAGGGGTTTTGTTCGCCGATCTATTCAATTTGGCTAAAGTTTATGATCCTAGGGAGATAGAAGGTTATGGAAAGATAGCGAGCGAAGAGGCTTTAAAGAATGTATGGTTTATCACATCTTCTATCGATGAGCTCATATCTGAAGTTGAAAAGTATATCAGGCTTGGATTTACACATATTCAGTTCTTGAGTTCGAGTCCATCGCAGGAGAGGTTTATCAAGACTGTTGGTGAAAAGGTCATACCTTATTTGAAGGAGGTGCATGGAAGCAACAAATAAGGATTGCTTTCGGTGAAAACGTTAGAGAATAATTAACTCCATTGGCTGGAAGCCCCGTTGCAGAAGCTGGAGATAGTTCACGCTTGAGCTTTTATCTTTCCCTCTATAGCTTTTATCATTGGATCTAACCTATTTTTCTTCGCAGTCTCATAGACCATCAATGTTTCAGTTTTTCTCACAGTCAGCAAATTTCGAATTCTTGTCAAAATCTCCCTAAATTCTTAAATAAAAAAGTATTAACTTGGTTTGAAGAGTTTTTGCTCCAATATTGAACTCATTGAATTGATGGATTAATCCTCAAGTTCAACTATGAACTCGCAGTAAGGCTTTCCATAAGGAAGGCCCCAATCAGTTTTCCCTTTTATTTTATCTCCACTATACTTTGTATACTTGAGCTTAGGATTAATAGCTTCAGCCATTGCAAACGCGATTTCAGCATCTATTTCGCACATTATTTCTGGCTTATCAGTCATTTCTTTCCATGATTCTAATTCTATGCATCGCGTGTCTCTGGTTACAAGTTTTTTATCAGTAGCTTCAACAACCATTCCCCCACGCTGTCCTATTATGGCCAATGGCAGTAGTACGCTTTCCCAAAATGATTCACGGAATGCATTAAGGTCACGCTTCGCTACTTTCTTCGCATCAAAAATTCTTTTAAACCGTTCTTTGAATTTTAATCTAAGTGATCTTTTTAGATAGTCCTTCGCTTCATCTCCATACTTTTCAACCAAAGGCATAACCATTCCAGCTTGAGCTGCTAGCAAGTACCTTATATAATTAGCCAAGATATCTATTTTTTCTTCAGGTGTAAGCTCTTCTAAACTTTTCATTAACAGTTCCTCCATATTCGATTAAGCCATAGATAACAGGTTTGTTTAAAACTATTTAACTCTTTCCAATCTAAGGGAGTGCCCAAGATTCATTCACAGATCCACCTTGCTAAGATCTTTAAGCAATAAACTACAAGCCTGAGCATTATTCTTGTATTAGTTG
>JAWCQS010000156.1:0-3135 GCA_038869655.1 Bathyarchaeia archaeon
CTCTTTCCCTACACGACGCTCTTCCGATCTATTTAATGAAATTAGCTATCGAAAGTTAAACTTTTTCAATCTCCTTCAGGAATTCCCTTGGATATTTTTTAGAAACGATCAGTTCCTTGTAATTCCTTTCTTTTATGCTATTTCTGGATTCTTCCAATTCTTCCCTTAAAGCGAAGTGATCATGGATTTTACCCTTACTTAAGACACTTAGGACTTTACCTGAGAAGAGTGTATCAAGATTTTGATTACTGCATACACTACACGTGCAACTTAGTTCATTTCCATGGGTTTCAAACCATTCATCCTTTTTAAATACCCCCCAGTCCTTCCTATTAAAAATGTTAATCTTCTCTATTGTTAAAGGCTCAGGCGGTGGAGGGACAACCCACCTAGAAAAACTATCGATTCCAAATGTTGGCATGATCATACCTTGTGAACATTTAAAGAACTTTCCTCCAAATTTTATTTTGGGAGGGACTTGGAAGGAGTGGACCCAAACGTTTGGTTTTCTTTTTTTAAGATTCTCTAATGCGCTTAAGGTATGATAATAAAAACTTCCTCTCATATCGATCCCTATACATGAAGGCCCATATTTTAAAGCGGTTTGAAGATATTTTTCGAACTCATCTTTTTCACTTAAGGCTTGAAGGATCGGCATCAAAGGTTTATCCAATCCCCTTTCATCCATCCAGCTTAAAGAAAACTTTAACATCGAATCAAATTTTTCATGTGAAACATCAAGCATTTGCTGCACGGTAATTATGTCAAAATTTAAAAAATATTGAATGTCAAGAATTGTTTTGAAATCCTCAATGTTTTCAACTTTACTTTTACCTTTGAATACAAAAAAAAGCAAGTTTAAGCACTCTTTTGTGTTACCAATTTCCCTGGATAAATTTTTAACGAATTTTTTCAAGAAATCTTCATTGGTCAATAGGTTCTTTAAAGTATCTGGAAAGATCAACTTTCCGCAAACTATGACTTCATTAAACACTTCATTCTTTATTCCAATCTTTTTAAAAGCATTGAGCTCACTAGTTGTTAAAAATTTATTTGGTAAGTCACTCCTGATTTTATCAGTTCTTAAAATACTGGTCATAGCGGAAGTTTTTTCGTCCAATTCTATGTTTTTGATCGAAATTTTATCCAAAAAATCACCTTTCAAATAAAAAGCGTAGCCCCACAATATGGACAAATTTCAAGGCTGATTGTCACATGCTTTCCACAATTCTTACATTTTACCTTAAGTGGATAATCACAATAAGGACATAAATCATTTTTACTTGATACTTCATTCCCGCAAAAAATACATTTAACATTGCTTATAGCAATCGTGGATGCTTTCGATTCTAATTCATCCTTAACAAAAACGCTGTTTATCTTTTTACGAATTTCCATATGAAGTTTTTCAGCATCTTCTTTCGAAATGCCATGGATTTCTAATTCTGGTAGTCCAGATTTCATTTTTACTTGAAGGGAGGCGCTAAAAATTCCTTTATTGATGATTATGTTTGCAATTTCTTCATACATGAAATCAGCTATTTCTCTTTTTACTCTAATGAAAGATGGCTTCATTAGGATTAAACGTTGATTGGTCAAAAATATTGTGTTAGAGCCAAAAGGTGCTTTTTGCTTAATCGCTAACAAAATGCTTTCGTTTTCACCAAGTATTTTTTGTATGTCTTCAGGCATTTTCAATTTTTATGAACCAATTAGATTTAGCCAAATTGAACCTAAATACTTTTATACTTCGAGAAAGCATAAGTTTGTTTTCATGGAAAAATCTAATTTACATGAAAGATACATATTGATGATTCCGGGACCTACGAATTTAGAGCCATCTGTTTTGAGGGTTTTAAGTAAACCGCCCATGTCGCATACCAGCTCAGATTTTGCTAAAATATTCTCTGAAACTTTAGACATGTTGAAAAAGCTTATGATGACTTCTAACGATGTATTCGTAATAAGTGGTTCAGGAACTCTAGCTATGGAAATGGCCATCGCGAACGTTATTGAAAAAGATGATGAAGTGCTGATAATCTCCAATGGATTTTTTGGAGAAAGGATTCGAGAGATAGTTCGTAGGCATGAGGGAAAAGAAAAATGCCTCCTCTACGAATGGGGAGAGAGCATAGATTTTAATGATGTAGAAAATGCTTTGCGCCACGGAAATTTCAAAGCCATGGCTGTCGTGCATGTTGATACATCTACGGGCATAGCCAACCCAATTGAGGAATTGGGAAAATTAGCTAGAAAGTACGATGCGTTATTCATCGTAGATAGTGTTTCATCTCTAGGAGGGATGGAAGTCAAAGTGGATGATTGGGGGATAGACCTATGCATTTCTGGTTCTCAAAAAGCTTTAGAATCTCCACCGGGCTTGAGTATCATCTCGGCCAGTGAAAAAGCTTTGGAAGCTAGGGAAAACAGAAAAGAGCCTGTAAGGTTCTTTTATGGAGATCTTAAAGAATGGATAAAAGTGATGCATGATCCGACCCAATATTTCTCGACGCATCCAGTGAACCTAATCTATGCTTTGAACGAAAGCTTAAAACTGGTTTTAAACGAAGGATTGGAAAGGCGCTTTCAACGCCATCATCTAATGGCTAAGGCTGTTTGGAAGGCCATTGAAAACATGGGCTTGAAAATTTTAGTTGAAAAGGATAGATCCCATACTGTTTCTGTGATAAACTATCCGGTTGGAATAGTCGATGAAGAATTCCGAAAGATAATGGCTGAAAAATGGAGAATAATCGTTGCTAGAGGACAAGAAAGGTTAAGAGGAAAGGCTTTCAGAATTGGTCATATGGGTAATGTAAATGCCATAGACATAGCATCAACTTTGAATGGGATAGAGGCTACTTTAAAGGAACTTGGATATAAAGTAGAATTAGGCTCAGCTTCGGCAGCTTTCAATGAAGTCTTTTCTAGTTTAAAATTATAACAGTCGTATTTTTCATTGAATTTTTCTTTTACTGGAAATTTTTGAAGCGATTTCGCAGAGGATAGAAATCTTGCTCTTTCCTTTCTTATCCACTATAACATAACCCGTTTTTTCCCACCAAGCTGATGGACGCGCAGCTTCTTTAATCGAGACGGGATTTAGACCCAAATCCCTAGCAGCTTCTTCGTTAT
>JAWCQS010000157.1:0-3118 GCA_038869655.1 Bathyarchaeia archaeon
TTAAGGAAATCGCCGATAAAATAACTACTTTGGCAAGGATGTTTAACGTTAGAGAGGGAATTTCCAGGAAGGATGATGCTTTACCTTCGAGGTTTTTCTCTGAGGCTTTTTCAAAAGGGCCTTCAGCCCAACAAGTTGTAGACAAAGTGGAGTTTGAAAAAATGCTCAACGAGTACTATGCTAAAAGGAGATGGAATCTAGATGGAATTCCAAAAGGACTTAGTTTTCAAAGCCGTTTTTATTTAAAAACCTTAAGAGGGCATGTTAAAAATGGTTTTGACTCAATACGATTATACGCTTAGAAAATTCAACCCTGAGGATTTAGAAGCCATAATCCATATAAACAGGACTTGCCTTCCTGAGAACTATGGTCCTAACTTCTTTTTGGAAATATACCGAAATTGTCCCGAAGGCTTTCTTGTAGCTGAGTTGGAGCGAAAAATCGTTGGGTACATCATGTGTAGATTGGAGTTTGGGTTCTCCGAGTTTAAAAGATTAAAACTGGTTAGGAAAGGTCACATAGTGTCTATAGCGGTACTTCCGGAGTTTAGAAGGAAAAAAATAGCTACGGAGCTTATAGATAAAGTTTTAAAGTTTTTAAGTGAAAAGAAAATCGATGAATGCTTTTTAGAAGTCAGGATCGCTAATGAGCCGGCGATTAAGCTATACAGAAAGTTGGGTTTTGATGTAGTAAGGACTGTACCCATGTATTACTTTGATGGGACAGATGCTTATGTGATGGCTAGGGACTTACGTAAAACTTGAAAAAGATCAAGCTCGTAAAGCCTGATCTACAACTTTCTTCGTGATCGTTAACGCAGAGAGATTTAAACTTGTAAGCACGAAAGCTGTTGTCGCAAAGATCATCACGAACGTTGGGGCCATGGCTTCACACATTACAATGCAACTCCGTATCTAAATTCTTATTTAAATTACTTAACTGATGCCATGTCAACGTTAACTCCTAATATAACGCTCTACTATAAAGAAGTCCCGACTACGAAGACTTAGAATGGAATTGAGCAATAAACGGTTAAAGAAACTTCCAGTACTAAATGTGGGCTAACAATTCATTCTTTTTTCTTCCAAAGAGTTGGATAAGTTCCAATGGGCATAATTACTCTAACGGTTTTAGCGGCTATTCCGCGCTCCTGCTCAAGGATTTGCTCTGTGGACATTAGAGCCTTAGCAAGAGCTACGACTTCATCTTTTAACGTTAAGATCGCAATCAAATCTTTTGGCTTTATACCCATGCTTAGCTTAACTATTCCCGGTATTGCCAAATCTGCACCATGGCAAACGGCATCTACAGCTGAATCTCTTATGTAAACCTTGTTGATGAATTCAAGGGCTTCTTCCATAGGCCTTATCACTTTTCTTAGTAGCTCTTCATTTTTATTTTCTCTGTATTCTTTAATGGCATAAGTTAAGTCATAAAGATCCTGCAAATTCTCGTCTTCAGTAAACGGTCCTGCCCTGATCCTTCTTAATTCCTTCATATGGGCTCCGCACCCTAATGCCTCTCCGATATCGTAAACAAGTTTTCTTATGTAGGTCCCAGATTGGCAAGCAACTTTTATAAGCGCATCCTTTCCTTCTTTTTCAAGGAGCTCTATACTATAGGCTATCCTTTTTCTAATCGCTCTTTTTACAGAGGCTTTTAAAGGAGGTTTTTGGTAGATCTCTCCTGTAAATTCTTCCAAGGTTTGTTTAAGCTTTCCCTCGCTCAAATCCTCGTGAATCCTCATCAAACAAACGTATTCCTTTCCAGAGAGCAGGAATGCTTGGAGGATTTTCGTCGCGTCTTCTAAGGCTACTGGAAGGATGCCAGTCACTTTTGGATTTCCCTAAGCTACTAGGCTTTCTAGGGTCCCTCCATGACCGGCATGGTTAACTCCAACTATCCTTTTAACCCATGCCGTGACTTCATGGCTTGAAGGACCAGAAGGCTTATCAAGGTTTATGATCCCAAACTTTATATGTAAGCCCACAGGTCTTTCATAAGGGAAAAATCCATACTCAGGGTTGGATTCATCGCTTGTTCGAGAGACAACTTTGGTTTTTAACTCCCAAGGCGGAATATTTTTCAATTATTCTCCACCATTGATAGTGTGTTTGGGGTGAATGAGTATTAAGCATAAAGAAGTAGTCGAAGGCTTAAATACATTATCAATATTGTCTTTATTTTACAGGCGTACGAATTCGATCAAAGAATTCTTAAGGGTTGCTGGCAGCTCTGGAATCGTAAGGAGATACTTCATTATGAATTTTTTTGATGGAGCCATGACCATGCTAGGAATCTTAATGGGAACCTATATCAGCGGAGCTTTGGACTTAAGAATAACGATTGGCGCAGGTTTAGGCGCTTGCTTCGCTATGGGAGTCTCAGGATTTTTTGGGACATATATGGCCGAAAAAACGGAAACTTTGAGAAAGATTAGAGATTTAGAAAAAGCTCTTCTATCCGATTTGAGTAACTCTTTACATGAAAAAGCCTCTTTTTATTCATCCTTATGGCTAGCCTTCGTCGATGGGATATCTCCAATGATAGCGGCATCGATCTCGATGATTCCGTTGATTTTATCCTTAAATGGGCTTCTTTACGCATCCTCTGCTCTGTTTATGTCCATAGCCTTAATCATGGCAAGCCTTTTTATCCTAGGAGCATTTTTAGGAAAAATTTCAGGTAAAAACATCATCGCTTGGGGTTTCCAAATGTTCATCGCTGGAATACTTACGGCGCTAATCATAATGCTTTTAGGGGCGTTTTAAATTAAGAATATAACAATTTCCTGAAGAGTTTATTTTAGGGCGCAAAATTTGGACGAACAAAATGAAAAAAACATCTTCATTAAGCGTATGGTTTTAGATGTCTTAAACGCTTATGTTTATCCACCATTCAATAATGGTCCAATAATCCCTCCGATAATCGATGAAAGCGCTGGCCATGTTGAGGTTTATTGCGCCGGGCTTCAAGTTCCAAGAGATTTGAGTAGCTTTTCTTTGGCAAAAATAACTTTTTTTATATATGCGATTTTTTTAACTGTATCAAACATAAAAAAGGGCGAGTTACATAATACAAGCTTTATTTTATGGGTCAAGTAAAGCGAATAAGTTT
>JAWCQS010000158.1:0-1730 GCA_038869655.1 Bathyarchaeia archaeon
CACAGATCCACCTTGCTAAGATCTTTAAGCAATAAACTACAAGCCTGAGCATTATTCTTGTATTAGTTGATTCTTTCCTCTTTGTTTTAAGCCTATCTCCAAACTCTATGGTTAATCCTCCAAATATTCCTTCCCCAACATTTCTAAGCTTATAATCTTCTTCATTGAAGTACTTGTCTCTTATTTTGGCTTTATAGCCTCTAGAGCTATTCTCCCTAGGCTTAACGATTGGAACATAGCCTTTAGAGACTAGACTGTTCAATGCTTGCTTTGCATCGAATGCTGCATCTGCGAATATTGATCCAAATCCGACTGGAACTCCTCTGAAAAACTCAACCTCTGAATCAGTAAGGCTTGCATAAACTGGGAATAAAGCCTCCCCAAGCTTTACCCTAGTACAGATAAAGGTCTCATGAGTAGTTTTATACCAATCAGTAAACTTTGTTGAATCCAAAACGGTATAATCATAGCTTATTAAGCAAAGTAATCCAAGCATGATTCCAAGAAGCCTACTTACAAGGAAGCCATAATTTAGCTCCCAGTAGCTTAAAGTTGACCTTGGAATTCTCTCATTAAAGTAAAGTGAGGCCCAGCTTTCAGTATACCTCAGGCTTAGCTTAAGCATTTCTTTAGCTACTAGAGCTTTCAAATAAAGCTTAACCTTCCTTTTCGGCTTTTTCTTTAACATAGATTCCAAGTCTATAGATTCAAGAACAAGCTCTAGAATACTCATCAATAGCTCAATATCGTAAGCTTCCCCACTCCATCTCCTTAGCATAGAACAACTTATACTCCACCCAATAAATCAAATCTTGGACACTCCCCCAATCTAATGAGTGTTAGCTTTTTGGTACATTCGAGGAGGAGTTGGACCTGTTTTAAATTTGTTCTGGCGATCAAAGTGTTCAGCTTAAACGTCCAGAGAATAGAGACGTTAAAAAAGCTTTTCTTTCAATCGCTAAGAAAATCTACTATGCAACCTATAGAGAACTAGTCACAAAGGCTTGTCTAGCTTTTTTCTTCAGAAGTTTAGAGGAAGCACAAGCAAAGCTTTTAGTAGCTCCAAGATAAGGCGGGCATCTGATAATGTTGAAAAAGGGAACTGCAGAGAGTTACCCTATTCGTGGAGGCAAGGAGCCAATGGTTTTTAGCCGCAGATTACTCGCTTAATTATTGTTCTTTATTGATGGCACTTTATGAATTTTCCAAGCTCAGGCTTTCTCCAAACTTCTCCATCTTTCATTAGAATTTCACCTTTAACCATCGTTAGAATAGGAAGACCCTTAATCTTAATGCCTTCATAGGGCGTCCAATCCACTTTATAGTGTAGCTTATCAGCCCTTATTTTAAACTCCTTTTTTATGTCTATTAGAGCTATGTCTGCATCTGAGCCCAGTTGAATGACGCCCTTCATAGGATATATGCCATATATCTTAGCCGGTCTAGTGCAGAAAGCGTCTATAAGCCTTTCTAAAGAAATTCTATGCTTGTTCAAACCTTCGCTCAACAGTAACATTAAAGTCGTTTCAACGCCTGGAACACCACCCTCAACTTCCCAAGCGTTTTTCCAACCAATTTCCTTTTCTGATTTTAAAGGAGCATAATGGTCAGATGTCACGATATCTATTGTACCATCGGCTAAGCCTCTCCATAAAGCTTCCCTATCCTCCTTCGACTTTAATGATGGGTTCACCTGCAGGTATGGACCATGCTTCTTTAAATCTTCCTTG
>JAWCQS010000158.1:1740-3117 GCA_038869655.1 Bathyarchaeia archaeon
ACCAGGTACTGAGGACATGTTTCAACAGTTATTCTACTCTCCTTTCTAGCTTTAATGAACTCAAGAGCCTTGCCAGAGGCAAGATGAAATATATGTAATCGGGCATTCACATACTCGGCTATAATTATCGCTTTGAATATCGCCTCGAGTTCACACAAACTAGGTCTAGATTCTGCATGAGCAAGCGGATCATTTTTGTCCTCAACCTTAAGTTTTTCCATGAAATAGTTTCTCAATTCCTCACTTTCAGCGTGAACTGAGCATATTCCTTTGACGTCTTTTACTCTTTTGAACGAATCTAGCATGAATGCGACAGGTACCCAAGGCGTACCATCGCAATTAGCCATCATATGCTTAAAAGAAGCTACCCCAAGCCTTGCTAACTCTTCTATTTCAGCCAAGTGCTCTTCCTTGTACACATTTACATGCAATGAAAAATCTATGGATGAATGCTTTTCGCCGATTTTTTTCTTTTCTTCAAACGCACCCTTAAGAGTTCCATTATCGCGGCTCACAAAATCTATCACGAATGTAACTCCACCGGCGATTGCCGCTTCACTCCCGCTTTGAAAAGTGTCTCTGTTTGGAATTCCCGTATGGATGTGAACGTGCGTGTCTAATGCCCCCGGAATCGCTAGAGCCTTTTTTGCATCGATTGAAATTTCAGCATTGGATAAGAGTGAGTCTTTCGCGATGCTTACGATCTTTCCGTTTTCGATTCCCAATCCACCATCAAAAATCCCAAAAGGAGTAAATATTTTTGCATTTTTTATAACGGCATCTAACAAACTTTTCACGCATTCTGATAACTAATAAGTTTATGGGAGTTTTCCAAGTTTTTCCAATTCTTCAGCAACGTAGCCTAAGCCCAACTTCTCAAGTTTTTCCTTTGGAATCAATCCAGTTTTTTTATCCCAGCCTCTAAGCTCATAGTACTCATCGAGCATTTTTTCAAGCTCAACAACATGACCTTTAGGAGGACCTTCTGGTGCTGGTGTTTTCGTAAACCTTTCAGGTAACGCATCATCTTTTCTGGAGATCCCTTCTCTTATATTGAATGCCCTTTGCAAGTTTACTATTCTTTCTCCAATTATTTTTATTCTTTCAGCATCTATTTCCATTCCAGTGGCTAGACTTACTGCTTTAGCCATGTCCGGATAGTAAACGGCTCCTGAAGGTAGTGGAAGCGCTGTTCCAGAGCTCTTGCATAATGACAAGCTATCGCATAATGCGCAAAGTTCTTCTCCATCCTTGACTAAAAACGGTTTATATTTTGGATCAAGCCTATTAGCCATTTCTGGTAAGTACTCCTTACCATAGCGTTTTATTATGAATTCCTCCCTTATTGTTTCATCCAAGAGTGGAAAAGCCTTTAGA
>JAWCQS010000159.1:0-3114 GCA_038869655.1 Bathyarchaeia archaeon
ATACACCTATTAAAAGAATAATTGTAGATGCTGTGGCTGGCTAATGGCAAAACAGCAAAATAGCTCTAGCCTAAAAAGCATTTTCCATGGGTGTTGCACGACTAGACATTTTTGCGTTTAGACTTGGGTTTGAAGGATTGGCTTATCGGCATCCATACGCCTTATAAAGGAACATTCCATGATGGCGATTGGCTAAAAGAGATTGGAAGCGAGATTCTACTAGATATGCGCATCCTCGATGGATGGAAATCTGAGCTAGTCAAGATGAATGAGGGCAAGGAGGGCGGAAAATACGTTTATCCGAAAGCCTTCATAAGGCTTTTTGGATACCATGAAAACTTTCTGTAGCTTATGTAGGGCTTGCTTATGCTCAAAGTTCAATTCGTTACAAAGCCCAGCGCAATCATCGCCAAGCTTCAAAAGGGCTTGATTGCCTTCAACTATGAGAGCACTTGTTCTTTCCATTTCTTTAGCATATAAAGAACATATATAATTCAAGCCTAACGCCATTCATCCCAAGGTTAAAACCGTGGGCTTTCTGGCTAACTGTTGTAATGTCATTTATCCAATGACGAATGATCTAGAAATTTCTAAAATTCTTATATAAGAAAAGTCATAAAAATCTTATTTAAGAGAGATCCGTATAAAAGCGTAAGAAGCTAAACATTTTAAGTGTTGAGTACTTTGAGAAGAGTATGCGTAATCGGTTTAGGTACAGTTGGTCTTCCAACCGCCATTTACATTAAAAGGCATGGTTTTGAGACTTGGGGCTACGATTTAAAGCCCATAAGCTCCAAATTTTTCAAAACAACTGAATGGGATAGCATTCCTAAAAGCATTGATGCTTACGTGATTTGCGTCAGCACGGGCTTGGACGCTTCAGGAAACATAGATATAAGGAATGTTTATGAAGCTTGTGAAAAGATTAGTAAATCGAATCAAAGCGCGTTAATCTCTATTGAAAGCACGGTTCCGGTCGGAACCTGCAAGGATATCGCTGAAAGGTTTGAATTCGCGTACGTTGTACACTGTCCCCACAGATTTTGGAGTGAAAGCCCAAGAAAGCATGGAGTTAAGCAATTGAGGGTTCTAGGAGCTATAAACGATAAAGCCCTAAAAAAGGGTTTGGAGTTCTATAGAAAGCTTAAGATCCCAGTTCACGTTGTACCAAAAATCGAGATAGCCGAGCTCTGCAAGATAGCCGAAAACGCTCATAGATTCGTTCAAATAGCTTTTGCCGAGGAGCTAAAAATGCTGTGCGATAGCCTTGGTTTAGATTTTGAAGAGGTTAGGGAAGCGTGTAACACTAAATGGAATGTCGATATTTTGGAGGCTAGGGAAGGTATCGGTGGAGAATGCCTACCAAAGGACACAAGATATTTCCGCTTGATGGCAAAAAGCGCAAACCTAGTTGATGGAGCCTTAAGAGCGGACGAACTCTATAAAAAGATGATAAGAGATGGAGATTAGGCGTAGTGAAAGTGTAAAGGTCGTAGCCATTATAATCGCCAGAAACGAGGAAGAAAACATTCCAAAAGTCATAGATTCGCTTAAACAGCAAACAATTGGCTTAGATAAAATAATAGTGGTTAACGATGGATCTACTGATAATACTGGAGAAATTGCGAGGAGAATGGGCTGCTCTGTCTTAGACTTGGCTTACCATGAGGAAAGCTTTCTAGGAAGACCTGAGCTTGCTGAAAGATTAAACGCCGGGTTAAAGCTTATAGAAAAGCATAATCAAGACTACGTTTTGAAGTTGGATGCAGACCACACAATACCTAAGGATTATGTTGAGCGAATAATTGATCGAATGGAGAAAAATCCTAAACTCGTAGTTGCAAGCGGATGCATCAAGGGTGAGCCTTATTCTGAATTCGATCCAAGAGGATCTGGAAGGATTATAAAAGCTTCTTGGCTAAGGGAAGAGTTTGGTGGCTTACGCTTCCCTGTTTGTTGGGGATGGGAAGCTTATCTTTTACTTAAAGCCTTGAAATCTGGTTATGAGGTAAAATGCTTTCGCGAGGTCGAAAGCGAAATCAAGAGGCGTACTGGATTAGGTAAAGCTGGATACTGGGGTAAGGCCATGTACGCCCTAGGCTATGACTGGAAGTATGCTCTTGGAAGATGTTTCCTAACCTTTCTCAATTCTCCTAGGGCAGGATTGAGTATGTTTTGGGGATGGTTTAGGCATAAAGGCATTAAGCGAAGCGACTTAGCGGAATGGCTTAATCGGAAGCAAAAGAGAGAATTTTGGGAAAAGGTTTTAAAAATTATAAAAAGAAAGGGAAGAGGATGAATTCATGGATTAAAGACTAGACAAGCGAGTTGCTATGAGTGTGGTCTGCGTTATTCCAGCGAAGAATGAGGAGGCTCATATTCAAGAAACGCTAAAGACGATAAAGCATCAAGTGGATAGAATAATCGTTGTAGATGATCATTCAAGCGATAATACTAGGATAAAGGCTATGCCCTACGCGGATGTAATTACAAGTTCAGAAAGGTTGAGCGAGTATAAAGTAGGAACTTCCCATATAGCTAGAGTGATCAATGATGGTATAAAGGAGGCAATAAAGTATAATCCAGACCATATTTTGATCTTAGGCGCAGATACCTTAGTTCCAGAAGGCTACGTGAAAACAATAATAAAAAGAATAGAAAATACGGATATAGTCATAGCGTCTGGAAGAATAGAAGGGGAATTAAAAACAGCTACACCAAGAGGATCTGGTAGGATTATAAAAACATCTTTTTTCAAAAAGTTAGGCTATAAATATCCAGAATACTATGCTTTTGATACTTATCCCATCCTTTATGCCTTAAAGCTAGGCTACAGAACGAAAGTATATAATGATTTAATCATGAAGGTGCAAAGAAAAACAATGGGACGATGGAACTTTGTAAACTTTGGTAGGGGAATGAAGTGGTTAGGATATACTATAGTGTTTATGTTGTTTAGGAGTGTTCTTATTTTTACACAAACTAAAAGCTTAAAAAATGCCCTGGATCTCATAAAGGGCTATATTCTTGAAAAGAACCGTTGCGATTTAGCAAAATGGTTTGAAGATTATCAAAAAAGACTTATTATAGGCAAGATTAAAAGAATCATAAGGA
>JAWCQS010000160.1:0-3100 GCA_038869655.1 Bathyarchaeia archaeon
GAAAAGTCTATAAAGCTTGGAGAAAAATTAGTTCTCTCGGAGGCCGACTTAGAAATTTTGGCCCTTGCTTTCGATCTAAAACTAAAAGGTGAAAGCCCAGTAATCGTTAGCGATGACTATTCGATTCAAAATATGGCCGAAAGCCTCGGTTTGAAGTACTCTTCTTTAGCAACATTTGGAATATCTCACAAGTTCGAGTGGATTCTATACTGCCCAGCTTGTTTCAAGAAATACCCTCAATCTTACAGCTCAAAAGTATGCGCCATATGCGGTACAGCTTTAAAAAGAAAAGTTCTAAGGAAAAAATCTTTAAAAAGATGAATTCGTCATTCACTTAAGGGCTTTCTGTAGTTTTAAAGCTAAGTCTATATGGCGATTTTCTCAATTTGCCTTAACACATGATTTCTTATCTCATCAACCGAAGGCAATTCTGCCACAATTTTTCCATTCAACACGATAGGTTTTAACAGCGGTTCGGTTTTATCATGGCATTTTGGGCATTTTGGCCTTGGAAGTTTATCCAATTGCACAATATCTAACATACAATCGTGGCAACGCCACACTTGCTTTTTCCCTCCAAGCTTCCCTCTTTTAGCACAAAGCTTTCCTTCCATTTCTACTATGTCCATCGCAAAATCTACGGCTGGCGCATTGCTAACAGAGGTTCCTATTCCAAAACCTTCGGCACCAGCCTTGCATAGCTTTTCTATGTTTTCCTCATTTATTCCACCTGATACATAAATCTTAACATGTGAGTAGCCGCGGGCATTGAGTTCCCAGCGGACCTCTCTAATTATTTCTGAAAAATCTCCCTTCCTCGAGCCAGGTGTATCCAAACGCACTCCATGAAGTCTATTCTTTAAAGCTTCAGCAGCCATTATGGTTTCTGTTTTTTCATCGAAATAAGTATCCACAAGGGCTATTCTTGGAACATCCTTCGAGATAATCTCATCGAAAGCTTTCCAAGCTTTTACTTGATCCCCGAGCGTTATTATTAATGCATGGGGCATCGTTCCTACAGGCTCTTTTTTTATGATTTCAGCTCCAGATAAACTTGACACACCATCGAACCCTCCTACGTAAGCGGCCCTATCTATCATTGGAGATAGAGCTGGATGCGCCCTACGGATCCCAAAAGAAATTAACGTAGCTTTGCCAACTATTTTTCTCATCCTTGCAGCAACAGTGGCTATTCCAGAAGCTTGGCAGATTAAGCCAAGCAACGGAGTTTCATAAATGCAAAAATCTCCATAGGAGCCCTCTACATTCATAACGGGCTCACGAATTCCATAGAAATCGTACGGATGGAATAAACTACCTTCAGGCATAGAGTAAACGTTTACCTGAATTCCTTCAAACAAGCGAGCTATCTCTTCGACTCCGCATAAAATTGCCCAATGCCAGTTTCTTGGAAGCCCACCAGTGGTTACCTCGGCGACGACTTTTACATTAGCCAATCCCTTTTCTTCAAGAACCTTCTTAGTCCTTACAAAATAAATATCGGTAGTTTTCCCACTTTTTATTTCTTCATCAGAAGCTGTATGAAAAATGCGCATCAATCAATCACTCTAATCAATTTGTTTGATAAACCTTTATTTAAATACACGATAAAAAATAAACGATTGTAAAGTTCTATAAGGATCTTTTGACCAGATCCTCAGCTGCTTTTTGAGCTTTTTCAATTATTTCAATCTCATTTAATCCTTTTATAACCCTGTTTTCCATAACTATCTTCCCGTCTATGATCGAGGTTTCTACATCTTGCGCACTCGCCGAATAAACGAGCGTAGCCATCGAATCGTGTAAAGGAACCGTATGAGGTCTTTTTAGGTCTATAATAATTATGTCGGCTTTCTTGCCCACTTCAATAGACCCTATCTCTTTCTCTAGTCCTAAAGCTTTAGCCCCATCTATAGTAGCCATTCTTATAACTTGATTTGCCTTTAAAGCGGTAGGATCTAGCGAGTTTACTTTTTGTAAGCATGCGGCGATCTTCATAGCCTCTATCATGTTCTGACTGTTACTACAGTTCGACGCATCTGTTCCTAAAGCAACGCGCACTTTACTTTCCAAAATTTTGCTTATTGGCGCTATTCCAGAAGCCAAGTACATATTGCTTACTGGATTATGTATGACGCTTGCATTGTGCTTACTTAACAAAGCTATTTCTTTATCAGATAGCCATACTGAATGAACTGAATGAAACTTTGGTCCTAAAACTCCCAACTCATTAAAAACTTCAATGTATCCTTTTCCATACTCTTCTCTTATGTAAACAACCTCTTGCTTGCTTTCGGCAACATGAGTATGCATTCCAATATCAAATTCTTCCATTAATCCTTTCATGGCGATTATGGATTCAGGAGTGCAAAATAATAAGTTCACTGGACTTATCCAAACCTTAATCCTCCCATTTGCACTCCCATGCCATTTTCGAATTATTCTAAGATATTCTCTACGAATTTCCTCTGTACTTTCTATAAAAATATCCAATGTATCCTTATCATGGTATCCGCGCATTATAAAAGCCCTTATTCCAGATTCGATTAGAGCTTCAGCGACTTTATCGATGTTGCCCCTTCTATTCTTCGCCATATAGTAATTCTCAACTGCGCATGTAGTGCCTGATTTTATGTTTTCTATACATCCTAAAAGGGTTTCAAGGTAGGCATCAGTTTCATTTATGTTGGCTAAACAAGGCCATGTGAATTTCTTTAACCATTCGAGTAAAACTAGATCTGATCCCAGCCCCCTCATTAAGCCATAAACCATGTGAGTGTGAGCGTTTATAAAACCTGGCATTACGAGCTTCCATTTTGCATCAATTATCTTTTCAGGTTTATACTTTTTCGTAACTTCCTCAGTTTTGCCAACCTCGATTATTTTCCCCCCGTCTATGAAAACAGCTCCATTTTTAATTATCTTATCATCTTCATTCAATGTCAATATCGTTCCGTTTTGGATGAGGATCGACAAAAATTTTCCACCAAGGCTGTTATGCATTTTTTACTTAATGATATATCATTACTTCAAATTTATATAAAGAATTTTCTTAATTTAGTCGCTTTTAAAGCATTCAATTTCAAGATATCTTAGCAAA
>JAWCQS010000161.1:0-3093 GCA_038869655.1 Bathyarchaeia archaeon
ATACCGTAGTCTATGGGTCGGATCCAAAGAACGGTGAGTGGCAAATCTATACAGAGGGTTGGGGAAGGTCTGCTTTTATAAAATATCAAGATGCGCTCCCATCCCAAATGTACGCGCCTTGGCTTGGATACATGCCCGGGTTTAGAGAACCAACCTATTGGAATTATGAAAATTCTAGACTTGATGAAATTACAAAGAGGATAATCACTGGAAACTTCACTTCAAAAGAGGAGAGGGATTTGCTTATCAAGGAAGCAGTGATACTTGGGATAAACGAGTCTGTCAGAGTTTTTATAGCTTCAATCGTAGAGCCCTACGTAGTCAATAAAGCGGTAGAGGGTGCAGTAAACGATTTTGGAGCTGGGATTACAGTAAGGTGGACTTTAATAAATGCAAGGATAACTGGAACTGATGGTTTATTAAAAGTCGGGATGAAGCAAATATATCAAGGAGCCTGGAACCCCATAGGAGGGTTTAAGGATTTCTACTCCAGGAAAGCATGGGACTGCATATACGATCCAGTAACCTTTGCTCATCCGCACACTGGAGAGATAATCCCAATCCGAGCTTTATGGAAAGTTGAAACATTAGGTCCAGAAGGAAAATTAAATGTTCCAGAGGATAGCATTGTTTGGGATCCCTATGAAGAAAAATGGAGAAACGTGGGTGAAGGAGTTGCGGCTACAAGTAAAGTAACATTTGATCTTAAGTATAGCAATTGGCATCATGGTATACCAATGAAGATGGCTGATTTAATTTATGCGATCTACTTTCTTTTCGAGTGGGGAACGAATGAAGGAATAAACGATCCAACTTTTGATCCTGAATACACTTCCGGAGCAGAGCCTATGGTAAAAACTTTAAAAGGAATAAAGTTCTTGAGTGAGAGCAGGGTCGAGGTCTATGTTGATTATTGGCATTTTGACAAAGATTTTATAGCTGATTATGCCTCCGTGTGGGCATCGATGCCATGGGAAATAATTGCTGCTATGGAAAAAGTCGTATTGGATAAAAAATTTGCCTTTTCAAACTCGGCGAGTAAAGCATTAGATTTAGAATGGCTATCGTTAATAATCAAAAGTGATGCTGAAGAAATTAAAAATGCTTTAGTAGAGTTAAGAGACAACAAAACGGTTCCAAAGCCTTTAAAAGACTTTGTAACTTCAGAAGAAGCTATAAAAAGATACGATTCTTCGATTGAGTGGATAAGCCGTTATGGGCATTCTGTAATAAGTAATGGACCATTCCGCTTAGTGGAGTATAATCCTGAGGCCAGAACAATAACTATGGAGGCTTTTAACGATCCGAGCTATCCTTTTGAAAGAAACCATTGGAGTTCTTTTGAATCGATTAGGGCCGCTGAGATCAAAAAGATCAATATTCCTTCAAGGATAGTTATAGGAAAAACTTCTATGATCGAACTTTTCATCGAAGTTGGTGGAGAACCAAGCGATGAAGCCATAGTAAACTATAGGATAGTAGACCCTGAGGGAAAAACCATAGTGAAGGGGCGCGCGAAACCATCTACGCCTATAGGTACTTTTGAAATCCTTCTTGATGAGAGCATAACTTCAAACCTTAAAATTGGTTCTTATAGGCTAAAGATTTTAGCGGTAAGCACTAAAGCGATGAAGCCATACATTTTCGAAACAAGTCTATTGGTAACTTCGGAGTAAGAATTAGCATATAATGTAAATTAAAAATTTAACGTTTAAATTGATGTCCATGGGCCTTACTAGATTTCTGATACGTAGATCAATGAACCTGATCATAGTTTTACTTGCAACCATTTTACTCACGATCATCATTCTCGGCCCTACCGTAGACAAGGTCCTTAAAAGATCAGTTGAGCAAGAAGTTAGAATGGAGAGCCTTCAAAGTAAGGAATTGCTCGGGAGATTTAAAGACCCTGAAGAGCTTGAAAATTATTTAAATGCCAGAATTCAAGAAAGGATAAAAGCTTTAGGCTTAAACGAGCCGTGGCATTCTCCTAGAAGACTTATGAACATAATGTTAAAAATATTGGTTTTGGATTTTGGTCAATCATACTACATTAGAAGTTATGGAGGTTCTTCTAATGTAAGAGATATAATCCTCGAGGCTTTGCCTAGAACCGTTCTCCTCTTTGGCACAGCGACTGTAATCGTAGCGATCGTTGGAATTTTGCTTGGAGCTTTAGCGTCTTGGAAATCCAGCTCTTTTCTTGATAGATTTATCTCAGCTTATGCTGTTTTAAGCAATAGCTTTCCACTTTGGTGGGTAGGAATGCTGATGATATTTTTGTTCTCTTATACTTTTAGACTTTTTCCGGCTAGGGCTACCCCTTTGATTCCGCCTACGGATCCCAATTATCCTTTGATTCTTCTATACCATATGAGTCTACCTTTATTAACTTTAGTATTGATAAGTTTTGGAGGATGGGCTTACATAGTTAGGAACCTTATGGTAGAGACGTTACATGAGGATTATATCATGGTAGCCAAAGCCAAAGGTGTTCCTGATAAAAAAATCATTTATGGGCATGCCTTGAAAAGCACAGCCCCTCCAATCATAACAATAGTGGCCTTAAGCCTTTCGAGTTCTTTAGGAGGAGCGATAATCACCGAGGCTGTTTTCGATTGGCCTGGGTTGGGAAGGCTATACTGGGAGGCGATAAGTGCTCTTGATGTCCCAGTGATAGTAGGATTAACTTACATAACAACGCTCGTTTTCTTAATGAGTATGTTCATAGCGGATATGCTCTATGGGTTTTTTGATCCGAGGGTAAGGATAAGCGAGTGATTCTCATGAAATCCACAATCCTTTTAATAGTCTCGTTCTGGAAGGAGTATAAAAAGCATAAAACAGGCTTAATGGGTTTAATCTTATTATCCTTGTTGATAGCCGCATCCATTTTCGCATTCGTTTTTATCCCATTCGAGACCTATAAACAATGGTATAACCCGACCTATTGGAACAAGTATCCTAAATCTGTCCCCCCATCATGGATAAACTACTTTTTAACTTCAAAGCTTCCTGAGCACATTATCCTAAACAGTCCAAGACTCAGTCTTATTGAAGCGGAGCATAATACATTTAAAATCATAAATCATT
>JAWCQS010000162.1:0-3086 GCA_038869655.1 Bathyarchaeia archaeon
AAATAAAGAACCAAACAACTGCTATTAAACCCAAAAAAAAAAATCCATACATACGATCAAAACCCTCACCAGAAACACCAATATTATTAATAACAAAAAGAAGATCATCAAATACCAAAAATTAAAAGTAAGATCCATTAATTTAGGAAGCAAGGATGGAAAAGAATTATTAAAAAACCTCATTTTTAGCTCTATTGGCGGGAATTAATCCTAAGAAAGTTGGGGTAGCTCGCTTAAAATTTCATGAAATAAACTCATAAAAATATTCTATGCGTGCTTTCAGCATTGATTTTAGGTTAAAAGGGTCTCCCCTTCCACAAAATATGGTTTTAGCAATTAAGTTATTTCTACTTTAAGCTTTTCTCCAAATTTAAAACTAAAAGAATTGGGTTGAATTGGAACAAGCTTAAAATTAACAAGCTCATTCATATGAAGATAAAAAGATAAGCCCTTGAAAACTTTATCCCTTATTTTAACTCTTAAAGGAATTGTTTTGAACATAACAAAATTCTTTATTTTATTCACGACTATGCCGATATTAAATCCTAGAAATTTTACATAATCTCCCATCTCAATCCCGTTGGATTGTTCTGCATGAACACCACCGTAACCGTAGTATGGAAATCCGCAATCTAAAATTCCTTTGTACTTACCTATGTTTGCTCTTATTCCATAAAAATTTCCAAGCCTTAGTTTAGGGCTCTCTAAATTTAAAATAAGGTATCTTTTTGAGATAAGCTCAACTTTCCCTTCTAAAGGCTTTCCTTCAACCAATTCTTCATCATTAAACTCCTTATCATCTATTTGGAGCGTATTCACCGTATAGCCACCTTTTGCCCTAATTATGTTAGCTGGGTTACGAATTTCTATATGAATATGAGGGTCTGTCCAAAAGTTAAAGTATCCGCTTGGCAAATATTTTCCAATCTCATCACCTACCGATACTTTTTGAGCTATTTTAACGCTAGGTCTTGCATGCAATATTCTGACCCACACGCTTGAGTTTTTATTGCTTTGAACTGCGATTATGTAGTCCTCTTCAGATCCAGCAAAGTGCTTTGGTTTGGGCGTTTTAAAACGAACAATATTGACGACTTTTCCATTTACTGGACTAAGAGCTGGTATATCATACTCTCGCCTTTTCGTATATATATCTACAGCTGATGCTTGCGTATGGGCATAATAAGGGCTATTGAAAAAAGAAAGAAAATTTTCTTCAGATGCATAAACCTCAACATTCATTGATTCGGCAATAGGTTTAAACTTCAATTTTTCAAATCCGGTCGATTCGATTTATTCGAAATGATTTGAGGATTATGGATATAAAGCTTAATAAATCCATATCCTAGCTAAGTCCTCAGCCTATAGAAAATTTGAATATAAATAACGGTGATGAAACATCAGCAAGAAAGAATACGATTTTTAAAGTGTTAACCTCAACAACAGGTTTAGTTGCATATATTGAGCCATTATGGAAGATTTTTTAAAAGTCTTCATACGCGCTAAGCGTAGCCGAGGGTAATCTCTTTAAGGTTTGTGTATTCCCTACTTAAGGAATTTTGCAAACTCATCTCTTTTGATTTCCTTTCCTTTCTTCCTAACGATTCGTTCCAACTCTTCTGCCCTTGAAGGTGGTATGAGCTTTCTATCTCTAAGATCATTTATGCATTGAAGCGCATAAGGACACCAAGTTATGCAAGAGGAACTCACTTCTCTATAGACCATTTTTCCACAATTTTGGCATATTGCCTCAGTCTCATCGCTAAAAAACTCCACCTCACTTCCACAGTTCGGGCATGTCCTCATTATTATGTTCGGCTTAACAAGCTCTTTAACTCCGGGGCAATGTGTGGACATTTTCCATTACCTGAAGATTCTTAATAATTCCCCTTAGACCCCTACCACGATCCTTTTGGTGAGAATTTTCTTATCACTCAGCTTTAAAGCCTTTTCCACTATATAGCCAAGTCCAGAGCAGCATGGAACTTCCATATGCACTACAGTTATGTCCTTTATTTCAAAGTTGCTTAGCAATTCAGATAGTCGTTCAAGATAGAGCTTAGCATTCCCAAACTTAGGGCATCCAAAAACCAGTTTTCTTCCCTTTAAGAATTTTTCATGAAATTTTGCATAGACAAAGGGGACGCAATCTGCCGCCACCAATAAGCTGGCTCCTTGGAAGAATGGTGCTTGAGGATTTATGAGCTCCAGTTTTATTGGCCATTGCGATAAAGCTGATACCATAGAACTCGAAATCGAATCCTTATCTAAACTTAAGCCTTCTATATGAGATCTAACAGCTTCTTCATCGAATTCTGTAGCCTCTCTTTCTTCAATGGCTATGGCTCCTTTAGGGCAATTGCCTATGCAAGCTCCTAGTCCATCGCAGTAGCGCTCATCCACTAAGCAAGCTTTTCCATTTATTATTTGAATGGCAGCTTCAGGGCATGCGGGTATGCATTGAGCACAGCCATCGCATTTTGACTCATCTATCCTTATGATTTTCCTTAAGACCATTTTAGCCTCATTAGTTGATCTATGAAAGCTATTTATAAACTTTTACATACGTAATATGAGGTACAGCTTTTAAGGAAAAGGCTATGGAGAAGAAACCTTTTGATCAGATTTCGTAGATTCTGATCAAGCTCTCCAGAGCCTTTATGATCAAACTGATAAGCTTGTTAGTAGACGTTTCTATGCCTAATTCTTTAAACCCCCTCGCTATTGCTCCGTTTAATAAGTCAACTTCAGTTTTTCTACTATGTTTAAAATCCTTGTGGCATAGAGCTTTTATGATCGAAAGTTGACGGAAGTTGTTTTTAGCAAAATCTCAAAGTGTTCATCGTGCTTTTTGATAAAAAGCGCCAAAGATGACCTTATGGCACCAGCGCCCATCACTGAGATTCTCATAAACCCTCAAAGCCCTACTTAGATAATTAAATTTTTTCAACTCAGTTGCCTAGAAAATAGGATTGACCAAAATCTATTTTAAACATCCCGCCTATAAGTTTAGTTTAATAATGAGACACTTTATTCAAACTCTATTGTGGCTGGAGGTTTTGTAGTTACATCATAATAAACCTCTT
>JAWCQS010000163.1:0-3052 GCA_038869655.1 Bathyarchaeia archaeon
CCAAACGCTTAGCGATTTTTTCTTGAGACCATCCATACTTGAGCATGAGTTCTTTGGCGATCAGAACCCTTAGATTTGGAATAAATTCCTTCACAACGAGTTCACAAGGTGCTTTCATCCTTTTTCTTTCCTCAAAAAAGAAACTTATATAACTTGCTTATAAATCTCATTTTAACTAACCAACGCGCTTATTGGGTGTTTCGATTTTGAAGAGAACTCCTCGCGCATTAACCATAGCCGGATCGGATTCTGGAGGAGGGGCTGGAATACAGGCTGACTTGAAGACTTTTGCGGCTTTGGGGGTTCATGGAATGAGTGCGATCACTTCTATAACGGCCCAGAATACTGTCTCCGTTACAGCGGTTCGAGACTTGGATGAAGAAATCATCAAGGCTCAAATAGATGCCGTAGTCTCCGACATAGGCGTCGATGCTGCAAAGACAGGTATGCTTCATAAAAAAAATATCATCCGTTGCGTGTCGAGAGAAATAGAGGAGCATAGGTTCCAATTGGTAGTAGATCCAGTAATGATAGCCAAGAGTGGAGCTCTGCTCCTAGAGCCAGAGGCCATCCATAGCTTGATCGAGGAACTACTCCCTTTAGCCACAGTGATTACCCCAAACGCCATGGAGGCTGAAAAGTTGTCAAGAATGAAAATAGCCTCTATCGAAGATGCAAAGAAATCAGCTAAAAGGATCTCGAAGTTTGGACCTAAAGCTGTTGTGATAAAGGGAGGGCATACGCCTCTTGGAAAAAAAGTTGTGGACATCCTTTATTATGAAGGTAACTTCAAGATCTTCGAAGCCGAGCGCATCGAAACAAAAACAACCCATGGAACTGGCTGTAGCTTTTCGGCGGCTATAACCGCTGAGGTGGCGAAGGGAAAAGAGATACCTGAAGCCGTAGAATTTGCCAAAAAATTCATCACTCAATCGATTAGGCATGGATTAAGCATCGGAAAAGGTTATGGACCGGTTAATCCTATGGCGATGCTATTCAATGAATGCGAAAAGTATTATGTGTTAAAAAACATTGAAGAAGCTGTTAAGATTCTTGAGAAAAGCCCTGTTTTTTCAAGAATAATCCCAGAGTCACAATCAAACCTAGTTATGGCTTTACCCTACGCTGTTGATGAAGACCATGCAGCAGGTATTCCAGGGCGAATCGTAAAAGTAGGAAATTTTGTTAGAGCTTCTTCATGCCCAGAGTTTGGAGCTTCTCATCATGTGGCGAGTACTGTTTTAATCGCTATGAGGTACGATTCATCGATCAGGGCAGGATTGAACATCAAGTATTCGGAAGAGTTGCTTGATGTCTGTAAAAGATTGGGATTCACAGTTTCTTTCTATGATAGAAAGCTTGAGCCCCCTGAAGTTAAAAAAATCGAGGGGATGTCTACAAGATGGGGTGCAGAAGAGGCTATTAAAAAAATTGGAAAAGTACCCGATTTGATATATCATACTGGAGATTGGGGAAAAGAACCTATGATCACCATCCTAGGAAGAACAGCCTTGGAAGTCTCTAAAGCAGCCAAAAGGATAGCTGAAGAGTACGCTAGAGAAATTCGAAGGTAGGCCTAATGACCAAGTTCATCGAGCTTGATGGTTCAAAGTTCCATAAAATTTCATTTAAGGATTTATACGATAAAAGAACTCTCATAGTAGGAGAACTTGGAACTGGAAAAACTAGACTGTTGATTAAACTTTTAGCTGAAGCTATTAAGCTAGGTTTGAAGGATGAAATAACCATCATAGACATGGCGCCTAAGACTATCGTTTTTGGCGAGAAGAAGGTTGGAGGCTCTCTATCAATCCATAGTCCTGAAGTTAAATGCTTAAGGTATTTAAGATCCAAAGGCATAAAGGCTCCGAGGCTTTCTTCTAAAAGCGCTGAAGAATTGATTCTCTCTGCTCAGGAGAATAAAGTGGCGATAGATAGGCTTCTTGAGGCTTTCACCAAAAATCCTTCTTCAATACTTTTTATAAACGACATTTCGATATACTTCCATTCAGGATCGATCGAACCAATCCTTGATATCCTAAAACTTGTAAACACTTTCATTGCAAATGGATACTATGGAAAATCTCTCTCAAAAGACTTCGATACTGGAATTTCAAAAAAAGAGATGGAATCCATGGAGTCTTTAATGGAAAAAATGGACATTACGATTAAGCTAAAAGGCTGATTTGTCAATTCTTTTCCTAAGCTTTAGAAATTACGATTCCAGTTTTCCTCAATAACAATATTACTGTAAATCCAATGAACGATCCAGGTATACTGCTTATCAAAAAAGCTATCAAAAATACTTGAAGCGGCATTATAGATTTTATGACTCCAAATTGAAACGCCATCGGGGCTATGAGCAGGGCGCTTAAAAATGCTCCCAAAGCTGTGCCTATAGGCTCCGTCAAGGCTGCATAATCTTTTTTCAAGACATACCTATGGAGTAACCCAACTATCAGTGCTCCAGGAATTCCACCAGGGAATGCGAATATTGTTCCGGTACCGAGCAAATTTCTAATAACTCCAGCCATCGTTGCTATTATGATTGCGTACCAAGGACCTAAGAGTACTCCAGAAATCGCGTTGATCATGTGTTGGGCAGGGTATAGCTTTGTGGGTCCAGCAGGTATGTAGAATGGAGATAGAACTATGGCCACAGCAGTTAAGACTATGCTCATCGAAATGTTTAAAGTGCTTGATTTCCGCATAGAATCACTTATAAGCCATTTATATAATTAGTTTATAGAGTGAGCCGTATTTAAGCTTTATTCTAATCGATAAGTCCTATAAGGAGAATTAAGAGCGAATTAAGGTAGTGAGTTTTGATGTCTTCTAATGGTTTTCCATAAAAGAAATTGAATTGATAGAGAGAGATTTGGGTCCAAGAGTCAACTCTTGCTTTCGCTCTCTTGCCCAGCTTCTTTTGATCCTTCGGTTTCTTCGGGGACCTCAGGTTCTATTGGAGTTGGCGGAGGAGTAGTAAGCATAGTCCAGCCTATCCACATAAGGATTACGAGTATGGTTAAAACCAGAAGGATTACAGGCACGG
>JAWCQS010000164.1:0-3049 GCA_038869655.1 Bathyarchaeia archaeon
CACTTTAAACTAAAAGTGTTCAAAATGTGCGGGATATTTGGATGCGTATACGAAGATGGAAAAGTTGCGCCTGTCATACTGGATGCATTAAGGAGATTAGAGTACAGAGGCTATGATTCAGTAGGTCAAGCCACGATTCATGAGGGGAAGCTTTTTATAAAAAAGGACATGGGGAAAATAGGGGAAGTTCATAAAAAATTGAATTTTAATGACATGAAAGGAAATATAGGAATAGGCCATACCAGGTGGGCAACCCACGGAGCCCCCTCAAAAGAAAATGCGCATCCTCATGTAGACTGTTTTAACAAAATCGCCATAGTTCATAATGGAATCATTGAAAACTTTATAGAATTAAAAACAGAGCTTGAAAGGAACGGGCATTCTATAAGGTCGCGTACCGATAGCGAAGTAATTGCGCATTTGATAGAAGAGGAGATGAAGAAAGGCTTAAACTTAGTCGATTCTTTTATAAACGCTTTAAAAAAGATTAAGGGCTCCTATGGAATTGCGGCCATATCGATTAAAGAGCCCGATAAGATAGTTTGTGCTAGAAAAGAAAGTCCTCTAGTGATAGGAATTGGCAACGGTAGAGTTTATGTAGCATCGGATGTTCCAGCCTTCTTACCGTTCACCAACAAAGCCATATTTCTTGAAGAAGAAGAGATGGCAACGCTGAGATTCAATGGAGTCAAAATAATAAGGCTTAAAACTGATGAAGAAGTCTTCCGTGAGCCAATCCTTATCGATTGGAGTCCAGAAAGCGCTGAAAAATTGGGTTATCCCCACTTTATGCTGAAGGAGATAAACGAACAACCTTTAGCGATAAAAAATGCGTTAAGAGTTCAAAGAATATACTTCAACTTAGCGATATCGAAGTTGCTATCTGCTGAAAGGATTTATTTAGTTTCATGCGGCACATCTTATAACGCTTGCTTGGCAGCAAGCTATGCGTTCTCTAAATTGGCAAAGACTCAAACGCAGGCAGTAATGGCATCAGAATTCAATGAACTATGCGAGGACTTAATCGATGAAAAATCGGTAATAATGGCTGTGAGTCAATCGGGAGAAACCGCCGATACTTTGAGTGCCATAAGGATCGCTAGGGCAAAAAAAGCGTCCGTAATGAGTATAACCAATGTCATGGGTTCAACCATAACTAGGCTATCGGATGTATACATAGGGCAAAACTCAGGACCCGAAATGGGAGTGGCTGCAACAAAAACTTTTACGGCACAGTTGGTAATTCTTTTAGAATTAGTGATTAACTTATCAAAAAAGAAGAAAACCTTAGACTATGAAAAAATTTCTTTCTATGAAAACTATCTTTTAAAGATTCCAGAGTTGGTCCAAGAAGTCTTGAACGAACAAGAGAATAAAGTGAAAAGAATAGCTAAGGGCTACAAAAATGCGAACAGTTTTTGTTTCTTGGGAAGGGGAATAAACGTGGCAACAGCATTAGAGGGCAGGTTAAAGCTACTTGAATTGAGCTACTTGCCTTCTTTAGCCTATCCGGCTGGTGAGAGTAAACATGGATTTATTGCCGTAGTAGAAAAAGATTATCCGACTATATTCATAGCACCAAAAGACGAAACTCATGATAAAATCCTCGGCAATATGATGGAAATGACAGCTCGGGGAGCTAAAATAATCGCTGTTGCAGAAAAAGGTGATGAAGAGATCGAATCCCTAGCTGACGATTATGTTCAAATTCCAAAAGGAATCCCAAGCATGATTACACCAATAGTTTATGTAGTTCCTTTACAGTTGTTTGCCTATCATCTAGCCGTAGAAAAAGGTTGTGACCCCGATAAACCAAGGAATCTTGCAAAATCAGTAACCGTAGAATGATTGTTGAGTATAATCAAATCTAGAGCAACCTTATGGCTACGACTCTTACTTGATCTATCGTATTCTCACACCAATCAGCTATGTTTTCTATGGCATCGAAAAATTGGGTTATCAAAATTAACTCTCCAACTTTAATCCTTTTTGAATCCATCATCAAGTATTGTTCCCTTACTCCGTTGTAAATCCAATCCACTTCCTCTTCTAGCCTCTCAACGACATCAGCCACTTTAAGAGCCTTGTTTAAATCAGAGTATAGCGCGTCTATACATCTTCTAACAACCCAAACGCACTCTTTAACTTTTTTAATCATCTCCAAAGCTAAAGATTTGAGCTTCAAATGAAAATCGATGAACTGGATAGCTGATAGAATTCTTCCAGCCTCCCTTATCCAATCAGTTATCCAATCTACGCTTCTACAAAGATGCATCAATTCCTCTCTTTCTAAAGTCGGTAACTCACCCTTCGCAAGTTCTAGGATCATCTCTCTTCTCAAAGCATCGGCTTCTTCCTCCATTCTTGAGAGTTTACTTATGCTTTCATTGGCCTGCCCATAGCTCTCACTCATCCTATATTCAATAGCCTTAGCCAATTCGTTCATTGCTTCAGTAGTTAATGCTAATTGAGCCTGAATTAGTTTTAATACTTGGTCTTCTCTCCTTTTACGATTCCAGCTATGAAGTTTTTCACTCAGTTTTGATCGCATCCTTCAATCTTAAGTCCTCTTTACTTGTCGTCAACGCACTTCCACAGGAATGAGGTTTGCAATATCATTCATTGATATCCTTGGAGAAATTTTCTTGAATCGGCGACGAGAGCTCTGGGCTAGTCAAAGTTTGCATTGTTACCACTATTACAAGCCAATGGCTTCAGCCGTTGGTCCTTGACTTCTTCTATCGATTATATCAAACGTAGATGGACCTGTCCCAATCAAATTAACAGGTATACGAATTTTGCTCTCGATTTCTTCGATAAAATCTTTTACCTCCCTTGAAAGTTCATCAAACTTTTTCACTCCTCTACAACTTGGATAGAGTATATCCATTTTGGTCAGAGCGATTTCTGTAGCGCTATTAAGCCTAACTGCTTTTTTCGCCAGATCAAAATTAAATGGTGCGGCTCTTCTTTCACGCCGGGTTACAGTCCCATACTCCAGCCAACCTCTCTTTAAAACTTCTTCCCTTGGAAGTTGTCCTTCAAGAGG
>JAWCQS010000165.1:0-3039 GCA_038869655.1 Bathyarchaeia archaeon
AATGCTGTAAATTTTCGTTTTTATTGAAAAACCACAGATTCCACTCGGAAGCAACCTTCCTTTTATGCATTGAGCATACTTACAGTTTTGAACAGCGCATTCATCATCGGCGAATTTACACCAAACTGTTTTTCCTCTGAACAATAAGGCTCTTTGACTGCATTTGAAGAATTCGCACTTAGGGAAACAGTATTTACGCTCTTCACCCATTGTTTGCTCACCTAAAAAAAAACAAAAGGTTGGGAAATTTTTGTTCATGTTGAATAGAACCTAAGAGAATCCATCAAAATTTTAACGTCATTCCCGTATTTTTGTTTTATGGGCACATCAATATATGTTTTTCTATTTATCGAGGTTTATCGAGAAGCCTTTAATGCTTTCATGAAACAACCTAAGCTATATAAAACAGTTAAAATTTTAAATTAAAGGAAGTCGATTAATTCCTCAATTCTTTCGTTTACGCTTAAATTTAAGCAGGATCAAACTAGTGAATTAAAATGGCCAAATATTCTTTTATTAAAGGCTTGAATTATACGCTTGAATTCAATAAAAATGAATTGAAGTTTAAAAAAAGGACTCCACTTCTTAAAAAACAGCTTACAGTGGATATCAAAAAAATCAGGAGTGTTGAACAAACAACAAAAAGCTTTTTCCCTCCGTTTGTGCTTTCGATAATCTTATCGATAATCCTGGCAACGATGATTGCTTTAAAGAGTTTAGAGCCTTTAAGGATACCTTCATTCTACAGAGAAGTTTTAATCTCAACCTTCATCATCGGAATTTCATCAGGATTGATTATGGCTTTGACCAGATCCTTTTTTGTATCGATTAAATTTAAGCTCGATGGTTATGATCGTGCCATAATCGTTTATTTTGTTAATCGAAAAGAAGGAAAAAAATTTGTTGAAGAATTGGTAAATCGATTAACTCAAGCTTCCAAATAATCTTTAATGGAGTGAAAAATCCGTTGAGCGAAAGCGTAAACGAAAGCGATTATGTGATCCTCTTCTTGGATGAAAAAAGGAAATGGCTTGTGAGAGTTAGAAAAAAAGCTTCTTTCCATACGCACAAAGGAATCATAAAGCTAGAGGAACTGATAGGTAGGAGTTTTGGGGAAAGCGTTGAAAGCAGTTTAGGCTTTGAATTCTGGATCTTAAAGCCAACATTGCATGATTATATAATGAGTTCTGAAAGACCAACTCAAATAATCTACCCGAAGGATATAGGGCTCATTCTTATCAAGCTTGGAATAAGCCCTGGGAAAAAAGTAATAGAAGTTGGAACCGGAAGCGGAGCCCTAACGATGGCTATGGCCAATGCCATCAAGCCCGATGGGCATGTTTATTCCTACGAGATAAGGGAAGAATTTATAAAAGTAGCAGAAAAAAATTTAAGCAATGCCGGATTGTTGGATCTTGTAACGATTAGACATGCGGATGCTAGAGAAGGTTTTTTTGAAAAAGGAGTTGATGCTTTAGTAATTGACATCGCTGAGCCTTGGGAAATAATTCCTCAAGCCCACGAGGCTTTGAAAGGGGGCTATCCTCTAGCTTCTTTCAGCCCGACGATAAACCAAGTTGAAAAAACATCGATCAGGCTTGAAGAAAATGGGTTCGTCGATGTTGAAACCGTAGAATGCTTTCTCAGGGAAATAAAAGTTAAAAAAGGAAGTACAAGGCCTGCAACAACGATGATAGGTCATACAGGCTACATTACGTTTGCCAAAAAAATTTTAGGCTAGAATTGAAATTTTCATCAAACTTTCATCAGGATCATGAATGCAACAACTAGGCCGTATATTGCTATTGCCTCTATGAATACTATGTATATGAGCGTTTTACTGAATATTTCAGGTTTTTCAGCCATAGCCCCTATTGCTGCCGCGCTGGCGGTACCCATACTCAGGGCGGATCCTAATCCTGAAAGACCTATAGCTATAGCTGCGCCTATCAAAGCCAGTCCAACATCAGCTCCCGCTCCTTCTTCAGCTTGCGCGTAGCTTACTAAAGCAAAGCTGGAAATTATGGCTAATGCCATTGAGAGAATCAATAAAATTTTGATAGCTTTCTTCATCCAAATCCCCCTTTTTACTATGCTTAAGGTATTCCTTATAAAGCTAGGAATTATTTAAAACTTTTTAACTAAATTAACCCGTACATGATCAAAGATTTTTTAATCCTTTCGTTTTCCAAACCATCTCGCTTACCAAGCAATATGGCTCTTATGTCCTGGGCTTCAAACATCTTTAATTTTAAATAGGCTACCATAACTCCCGCATGAAATGGATAGCCCACGAACGAAGAGAGATTCGATATCGCTGAAAAACGTTTTAATCCCGTTTCAAAAACTGAAACATCGTTTTCCTTTTTGGCCTGCTCGCTATATTCTAGAAGATGCCTTTTATAGTATCCAGCTACAAGAGCATCGATTGAGTCTAGATAATTCAAAGCCTTTAAGGCCTCTTCGATTTCTCTATCAAGATTATGCGTTATCGGAAGGATTAAATCTTTTGTTGTCTTTTCAGGTAGATTAAGTTGTTTCGCCCTAACTATCAAATTCATATTCATCAGATCTATCTCTGTTCCTATTATTGACTTCAAAACTTTTTTATCGATACCTTTAAGCCTTTGAATAAATTCCCAAATCTTTGAGTATAGATGCTTGTCCAACAAGATTTCAACAAAAACTATGCTTCCTGTTTTTTCATACTCTCTCATCATTAACTCTAAAATTTCTCTCAACTCTTCATTTTTTGTTTTTTTGATGAATTCTTCTAGGCTTTTAGAATTGATTAATTCCAAATAATCCCTATTCCTTTGAACTAAAAAACTCGGAATGAATTCTAGAACTTCTTTAGGATCCATTTTGCTTTGCAAGCCTTTAAAAATTGTTTTCAAATAATCAAGCTCATGCTTTGAATAAACCTTAGAGATTATTTCTTTGACAAGCTTATCCTTTATAGAATTCATGACTCTTCTATAACTATCATTAAAGCTTTTAATGATTAAATCGTCTAGCTTTTTAAGGTTCAAACTTTCT
>JAWCQS010000166.1:0-3037 GCA_038869655.1 Bathyarchaeia archaeon
CCATTACGAGCCACAAAAAATCGCTGAAAGAAAGGATGGATTAGCCATAAACGCCATACTTGAGCTTGATGAAAGAAAGCTTCATGAAATCATAGAGGGCGAAATGGTATCTGCGTGTGGTTATGGGCCGATCACAGTAGCCATAAGAGCTTCCAAATCCTTAGGAGCCAATGAGGCAAAGTTGCTTTGCTATAAAACGAGCGGTGATATAACTGAAGATTATGGAGCAGTAGTTGGATACGCATCCATTTCTATAGCTTAAAAGTGGCTTTGTTAATGGAAGCCTTAGCCATAGCTCCAGCTAAAGTAATACTCTTTGGAGAACATTTCGTTGTGTTAGGCAAACCAGCCGTCGCGATGGCTATCGATCTCCATGCCTATGTAAGCGTTAAAAAGTCAGATCGTGGAATTCATGTGAGATCAACAAATTTTGATTTCTCCGGTAGAAAAAGCTCTAAAAAAAGTTTTAAACCCATTATATTGGCAGCGCTGTCAACTCTCGATCACATAGGCATGCCTGGAATTGGTTTAAACATTAGGATAGAATCTTTTATCCCAACAGGTGTTGGGTTGGGCTCCTCCGCGGCTGTTTCTGTGGCAACCATAGCTGCCATCTCTCGCTTGTTCAACGTTAATTTGAGTAGGAGAGAAGTCTATGAATTAGCTTTTATACCTGAAAAAGAGGTTCATGGAAAACCCTCAGGAATCGATCAGACCACATCTATCTATGGAGGTATAATCTCTTTTAAGCCGAATAAAGGTTTTGAGCACATTCCATGCAAGGAATTACATTTGGTGGTAGGCAATACGAATATAAGGAGGTCTACCAAAGCATTGGTGAATCGAGTAAAAGAGCTTTTGAATAAAGACAAAGATTATGTTGTTGAGCTCCAAAAATCTTATGAGTCTATATACGATGAGGCCATCGATGCAATAAAGCTTAGAGATTTCAATAAAATTGGGGAGCTGATGATGGAGAATCATGAATTGCTTAAAAAGCTTGGAGTCTCTCATGAAAAACTCGATAAATTTGTAGAAAGGGCTATAGAGGCGGGAGCCCTGGGTGCGAAATTAACTGGTGCAGGTGGGGGAGGATGCATGATTGCCTTAACAGATGAGGGGGAGAAGGATCGTGTAGCTGAGGCCATATCTGAAATCGGAGGAGAGGCGATGATAGTTCATGTGGACGAAGGGGGAGTAAGAACAAAGGTTAAATCTTGAGAGGAAAAATTTTGGGCATTAATAAATTTAAGGAAAATATTCAAAGAAGAAAGCTGGATCACATAGCTATATGCTCAAAAGAATTTGTAGAATCCAAAGTTTCTCCGGGATTTGAAGATGTATCCTTCATCCATAAGGCATTACCTGAAGTAAATATGCAAGAGATAGATTTTAAGACGAAGTTTTTTTCTCATGAATTGAAGGCCCCAATCATCATAGAATCTATGACAGGGGGTACACGAAAAGCTTTAAAGATAAATTCATTGCTGGCGAACTTGACCGAAAGGTTTGGATTAGCTATGGGAGTAGGTAGTCAAAGAGCCGCGATAGAAAATCCGAAGCTTGTGCACACGTATAGAATAGTTAGGGAAGTGGCTCCTGAATCCTTTATAATCGCAAACATCGGTTGCTCTCAAATTTTAAATAAAAATGGTGTAGAATTGGCGAAAGCTGCATGCGAAATGATAGATGCCAATGCTTTGATGATTCACTTAAACCCTCTACAAGAATCCATTCAAAAAGAAGGCGAAACCGACTTTGAAGGAGTTTTGGGAAGGATAAGCGATGTAACCCATTCTATCGATTTGCCAATAATCGTTAAAGAAACTGGTGCGGGAATTTCTTGTGAAGTTGCTAAAGTTTTAGAAAGCTCCGGAGTATCTGGCATAGATGTTGCTGGTTTAGGAGGCACCAGCTGGGCAGCCGTCGAGTATTATAGAGCTAAAAAAGTTAGGGATAGAGTTAGAGAATGCTTAGGGAAAACTTTCTGGGATTGGGGAATTCCCACGGTTATCAGCTTAATAGAAGTGGCTAATTCAGTAAAAATTCCAGTGATAGCTTCTGGAGGCATAAGAAATGGAGTCCATGTGGCCAAATCCATAGCTTTAGGGGCTGAAGTGGCGGGAATCGCTCTACCACTTTTAAAACTAGTAGATCTTGGAAAAGAAGAACTTGAGAATAAAATCTTAACTATTATTGAGGAACTGAGGTTATCGATGTTTCTTGTAGGGGCATCAGATCTTGATGAGTTAAAAGAGGCCCCTTTAATATTAACTGGGAAAGTTAGGGAGTGGATTCTCCAAAGAGGATTTGATTTAGAAGCTTTTGCTAAGAAGAAAACTCAAAGAATGAGTGTTGAGTGAGCCATGTGCGGAAAAAGTTCTAGGATTTCTGGATTTTATAGATTAACTCCAAAAGAAAGGTTGGATCTTGTTAAAGAATTTGCGGGATTAACAGAAGAGGAAGTCAAAATTGTTCAATCAACTGGAGCTTTAAGCATTGACGATGCCAACCGAATGGTTGAAAATGTCATAGGAGTCATGCAAGTTCCTCTTGGAATAGCTGTTAATTTCTTAATAAATGGAAAAGATTACATGATTCCAATGGCCATAGAAGAGCCCTCTGTTATAGCTGCTGCTAGCAATGCGGCAAAAATGGCAAGGATCAAAGGCGGGTTTTTTGCATCCACCGAAGGTTCGATTATGATTGGACAAATTCAAATCGTAGATATCATTGAGGCGTATAGAACCAAAGAACTCATCCTATCAGCAAAGGATGAAATCTTAAAGAAAGCAAATGAGCATGATCCCCTTTTGGCTTCTCTTGGAGGTGGCGCGAAAGATCTTGATGTAAAAATCATAAATACTTTTGTCGGACCTATGGTGATAGTCGAGCTTCATGTAGATTGTAAGGATGCTATGGGAGCGAATTTGGTCAACACAATGACCGAGGCTGTGGCGCCTTTAATCGAAAGGATAACTGGAGGTAGGGTTCTAATGCGAATAGTTTCAAACTTGGCGATAAAAAGGTTGGCAAG
>JAWCQS010000167.1:0-3028 GCA_038869655.1 Bathyarchaeia archaeon
TGAATTTTGTGATTTTCTTTACTGGAAGGTCGTGGAAGGATTGACTAAAGTAATTGAGATGAAAGGCATAGTTAAAAGGTTTCCAGGGGTTTTAGCCAACGATCATATAAATTTTGAAGTAGAAAGGGGCAAAATCCATGCGCTGCTAGGAGAGAACGGGGCTGGAAAAACTACGCTCATGAACATACTTTATGGCTTGTATAAGCCGGATGAAGGGGAGATCCATGTAAAAGGGAGAAAAGTTGATATAAGATCTCCTCTAGATTCGATAAAGCTCGGAATAGGAATGGTCCATCAACACTTCATGCTTGTACCTCCTCTAACAGTTGCAGAAAACGTAATTCTAGGACTTAAGTCTTCTAGAGGCCCGCTCTTAGATATCCCCCAGGCTGAAAAAAAGATATCCGAGCTTTCAGAAAAGTATGGGCTTAAAGTGGACCCAAAAGCAAAAATATGGCAATTGCCCGTTGGACACCAACAAAGAGTTGAAATTTTAAAAGCGCTCTACCGTGGAGCTGATATATTGATTTTGGATGAGCCCACATCCGTACTTACGCCTCTAGAAGTTAGAGAATTGTTTAAAATACTGAAGTCTATGAAAGAGCAGGGGAACTCGATTATATTCATTACCCACAAACTCGATGAAGTTATGGCTATAGCCGATCTTGTAACCGTTTTGAGGGCTGGTAAAGTTGTAGCCACAGTTGAAAAGGATCAAACGAATAAGGTCGAGCTGGCTAGGATGATGGTCGGTAGAGAAGTTCTCTTTAGACTTGAAAAGACTCCGCCAAAGATCGGGAAACCAGTTTTAGAGATAGAAGATCTTAAGGCACTTAACGATAAAGGTTTATTGGCTTTAAAAGGAATTTCTCTCCAAGTCCATAGAGGAGAGATTCTCGGTATAGCAGGAGTAGCTGGCAACGGTCAAACGGAGCTGGCTCAAGTTATAACTGGATTAAGGCGAGCTATAGGTGGAAAGGTTATCATCAACGGTAAAGATTTAACGAATAAACCTCCAAAGGAAGTTATTAAACAGAAAACCGCGTACATTCCTGAAGATAGGATGAAGTTAGGACTGATAAGAGATTTCTCCATTGCTGAGAACTTAATCTTAAAGACTCATGATAGCCCACCGATAGCCAACGGATTTTTCTTAAACTTTCCTGAGATTGAAAAGTTTTCAGAGAAATTGATCAAAGAATTCAGCGTAATGACGCCAAGTAAAGATGTAGCAGCAGCCAAGCTTTCTGGTGGAAACCTTCAAAGGCTTCTCTTAGCCAGAGAGCTTTCACTCAATCCGGATCTCATAATCGCTGAACAACCTACTCGAGGATTAGATGTGGGAGCTACGGAATACATCCGTAAAAAATTGCTTGAAGAAAGGGACAGAGGTGTGGCTGTGCTTTTAATATCTTATGAACTCGATGAGATCTTATCGCTAAGCGATAGAATAGCTGTCATGTACGAAGGAGAGGTTATGGGGGTAGTGAAGCCTGAAGAGGTTACCATCGAAGAGATAGGGATGATGATGGCTGGCTCTAAACTCTCCGAGGTTAAAGCCATAGCGAGCTAAGCTTCTGGTTTTTTGTTAGCTCTATTCTTCCTCTCTTCTATAAGGAATGGATAAGGCTGCTGGTTTTCCTACCACTTTTTTGGATATGATTATTAAAGCGATAAAAGTGGCTATGAAAGGAAGCATCTGCAGTATTTGATAAGGAATAGGAATCTGTAAGGCTTGAACCCTTATCTGGAGTGCGTCTATTAATCCAAACAGTATTGAACCTGCCAAAGCCTTAAAAGGTTCCCAACCGCTAAAAATCACTAAAGCTATGGTTATCCATCCACGACCAGAAACCATGTACTCCCTGAAGAAGCCAAGTTCTAGCGCTAAGTACGCTCCACCCAGACCAGTTAAAGCTGCTCCAATGATTGTACAAACATAGCGTAAAAGGAAAATGTTTATTCCTAGAGTATCGGCTGCTCTTGGGTTTTCCCCTACGGAGCGTATTTTTAGTCCTAACGTTGTCTTGAATAAAATTATGTAGACTATAGGGACTAGAATGAATGCCATATATACTAGAAGGTTTTGCTCGAAGAGTATCTTCCCGATTATTGGAATTTGACTGAGGGTGGGTATTGGGATAGGTTCTAACCTTGGAATCGTGTAAGGAATAGTGAGTACCCCAAAAGTTGCTCTGAAAAGAAAGTGAACTGCTCCTAAGCCTAGGAGCCATAATCCGAGCCCTACTATAACTTGATTCGCACGTAACGTAACACTTGCATAAGCCATCAGCAAGCCGAATATTACGCCAGCAATCATTGCGAATACTAGGCCATCCCACAAGTTTCCTGTAAAAAAAGTCATTGCGTAGGATGCAAAAGCTCCGGCAGTCATTATACCTTCTAAAGAAAGGTTCAATATGCCAGCCCGTTCAGCGATAAGTTCTCCCAGTGCTGCTAATAAGAGTGGTGTAGCCATGCGAATACCGGCAGCAGTTAGGCTAATTAAAAAAGCCTCATTAAAAAACATCTCAACAATTCCAGCCAAAGTTATTCAAACCTCCTTCTGATGATTATGTCGAATATGATTGCCGTGACCATCACTAAACCCATTAAAGTGTACGAAACGGCGATTGGGACTCCCGCCCCTCTTTGCATCGCCTCACCACCGTTCAGTAAAGCGCCGTAGATTATGGACCAAAGAAGTACGCCCAACGGATCACTTTTGCCTAGAATTACTACTTGAATTGCGAAAAAACCGAATCCTGGTGAAAGCCCTGACATTAAACGATACTGGATGCCAAAAGCTTCGTTGAATCCAGCGAGCCCAGCCAAGCCTCCACTGAGCAATGAAACTATTATGAGGTTTCTAGAAATGTTTATACCTCCGTATTTGGCTGCTGTTGGGCTTAAGCCTATAGCCCTAATCTTATAGCCTATAATACCTCTCTTCATAAGCAAATATATAATAGGAACGCAAAGTATTGCCATTATAAAGCCAGCGTGGAGTCTAGTTCCAGGGATTATT
>JAWCQS010000168.1:0-3022 GCA_038869655.1 Bathyarchaeia archaeon
TGGATCGGTAACGATAGGGCTTTTAAAAAAGCTTGTTGAAAGTGGGGAGATCTCGGAAGATGAAGAAGTCGTTTGCTGTGTAACTGGAAATGGCCTAAAAACTGTTGAAGAAATTCTAAGAGTGACTGAAAAACCCGTGGAAATAGAGTCAGATTTATCTTCTTTGGAAAAAGCTTTGAAAGGGGTGGAATGATTGGGAAAAGCGAGAGTAAACTTTTTTGGAGGAATAATAGAGGCGACTGGAGGCGAAAAGAAAATAGAAGTAGAAGTATCCAATGTGAAAGAACTTTTAGACGATCTAGTCTCAACTTATGGGAAGGCTTTTAAAGAAAGAATTTTAGAGAGTGATGGACAGCCAAAACGATTCATAAATATTTTCATAAACAATAAAGATATTCGTTTCCTAAAGAACTTGAATACTGAAATAAAGGATGGAGATGAGATTTTGATCGTGCCAGCTGTCGGTGGAGGCTGAAAAATAGTGTTGGCGGATGCCCCAGAAGAATTAACTGAAGAAGAGCTAGATGCCTACTCTAGACAGATAGTTTTAACCGATATAGGTTATGAGGGGCAGTTAAAATTAAAAAATTCGAAAGTTGCAATCGTTGGACTAGGAGGTTTAGGCTCTATTTCATCGATGAAGTTGGCAGCTATGGGAGTTGGGTACCTTAGAATAATCGACAGAGATATCGTATCGATGTCGGACCTTCACAGACAGCATCTGTACGATACGAGCCTGGTAGGCTATCCTAAAGCTGAAGCGGCTTATAGAAAGTTGAGAGTGCTGAACCCGCGTATCAGTATTGAGCCCATTGCGAACTCGTTAAATACGCTTAATGCCATCGAGCTCATAAACGGAGTGAATGTGGTGATAGACGGCTTGGATGCGATAGAGACAAGGTATCTTTTGAATAGAGCTTGCCAAAAGCTTAAGATACCTTATATCTTTGGTTCAGCTATAGAAGCTTTTGGGAATGTTTCAACGATAATTCCAGAAGAAACAGCTTGTCTTGAATGTTTTTATCATGGTTTAAAAGATGAAGTGCTTCCAAAATGCGGAACGATCGGGGTTCATCCATCTATTTTGGGGATAACTGCAAGCATTCAAGTATCTGAGGCTGTCCGTTTACTAACAGGGCAAAAACCACATCTATTGAATAAATTGCTTTATGCAGACATTCGTTCTATGTCATTCGACCAAATAATCATTAATAAAAGAGCTCGCTGCCCAGTATGCGAATTAAAAACAGCTTCACTCTCGCAAGGGATAGAAGAAAAGTATTTTGAAGAAACTTGCGCAAGGGACGGAAAAAGAACATTTGTGGTAACTCCAAGAGAGGGAACTAACATTAATTTAGATAGATTGATCAAAAGGCTTAACTCAAAAAATTATAAAGTTAAAATAAAAGGAAAACTTGGAGTCTCATTTGTTGATAAAAATGGAGTAACAATTAATCTTTTGAAGAGTGGAATGGCGGTGTTCCAAATTCCTTCAAAGCCCCCTCATAAGATTTTAGGAAAAGACATAATCAAAATTTATGAAACTTTAATCGTTGAATATCTGGGTTTATCAAAGACGATTATTCCAAGCATTTTTGATGCGACTCGTTAAACCTAAACAAATTCTGATGACGTTATCTGTACATTGCAGACGTTACATATAAAACGCGATAATTGAAGTTCTATACTGAAAACCCTAGAGCCCGTTTAACAATATGATTATGGAAAACTCAATTATTCGTGTTTTCAAATAGATTATTGGCTATTCCTTTAATAGCTAAGGAAGGAAGCCCCTTTAACTTCGGATATAATTCGATTTATTTCGTTAAGGATATCCTCATCTTGTACCTTTTGAGGCAAATCGTAAAGCTTCGATGGAGCGTTTTCATGAACTTTTTGTTTAAAGAGTTCAATCCAAGATTTGGGCAATTCATCCGGAGGGGAGAACCCGGAGGCCTTAGCAAAAATTAAAGTCCAACATCTCGAAACGTTTGAAAAAGTGTAACCTCCCCCTCCAAACATAACGAGCTTTCCATCACAAACTTCGTGGGCCAATTCATGCATGATCGATACGGCTTCCATGTAGGCTTTAGTAGTTAATCCTAAATGTGCAAGCCTGTCGCCAAAATGGGCATCGATTCCGCATTGCATCAGGATTATTTCAGGTTTAAAACTTTTAGTTAATATGGGTACTATTTCCTTAAATGCAATTAGAAAAGCTTCATCATAAGTATGAGGGGGAAGCGGAACATTGATCTTATAGCCTTTAGCCTTCCCCTCGCCTAACTCATGAAGAAATCCGGTGCCTGGGAAAAGATATCTTCCATCCTCATGGAAGTCTATATCCAATAAATCTGGGTCAGAGTAAAATCCATACATTACGCCGTCTCCGTGGTGGGCATCTATGTCTAAATACATGATTTTTTTGATATTATAATCTTTTTTTAAATAGGCTATGGAAACGGCTGGATCGTTGAATATGCAAAAGCCAGATGCTCCTTCAGGATGGGCATGATGTAAACCGCCAGCTGGGTTAAATGCATGCATAGCCTCCCCACTCATCAGCAAGTCTATCGCAGAGAGAGATGCCCCAACAACCTTGAGTGAAGCTTCATAGCATCCTTTAAAAGCTGGTGTATCACCCATGTCCAGCAAACCATGCCCCAAACCGCTCATACGCTTAACTAACTCCACATAGCTTTCTTCATGAAAAAGCAATACTTCTTCTTCGGTCGAGATCCTTGGTTTAAAAACTCTAACGTTAGGCAGCTTCAAAATGCCCAAAGCTTTGATAAGCTCTATAGTGAGCATAACCCTTATCGAGCGAAAAGGATGTGATGGACCAAAATCATAACTCAACAAATCCTCATCATAAATGAGAGCAGACACTCCTCCCAATGTACTTCAACCCTTAATTTAAAGAAAGTTCATTACTAAATCTATCAATCGTTCTTGGCTTATAAGCATTGCAGGGATAAAACTTTAAAATCTAAATTCAACTTTAGTTTAGGTTGCCGGTCGT
>JAWCQS010000169.1:0-2962 GCA_038869655.1 Bathyarchaeia archaeon
AAATTTTGCCCTAACACCTGATGGGTTCTAAGGTTATTTTAAATATTTCAGCAAACTGCGCTTTTGAGAGGAACTTCTCCTAGTAGAAGCGCAGGTTTAGAATGGAAGATAAGCATATTTTTAAAGCTATCTAAAAATTAGTTGATTTTAAAGATTCTCTTAGCGTTTTCCGTTGTTTTTTCGGCTACAACGCTTATGCTCTCATCTTTTAATTCCGCAACTGATTTTAACGCTTTGACCACATGGGCCGGTTCAGAAGCCTCTCCGGAGTAAACTACTGGGGAATCAGTCTCTAAGATGATATTCTCTAAGGGTGTGTTTAATATGGCTCTTCTATGTTCCTTACTATACGTTGCGGCTGGAGTGGCTGAAATGTAATATCCATGTTCAAGCAATTTTTTTAGGGCGTCATTGGGACCAGTAAACCAGTGGAAAACCGCTTTTTTAACATTAGACTCAATTGTCATATTTACACAGTCCATCCATGCACCTCTATTATGGATTGAGACGGGCTTATCGTTTTCTCTCGCTATGTCAAGTATTCTTCGGAACGCTTTCCTCTGCAATTCTTTCCAGTTCTCATCTTTCCTAACATTTTTATACCAGTAATCTAACCCAACCTCGCCCAGAGCAACAACCTTCTCAATATTATTTTTAATAAATTCTATCGTCACTTCGATTCTTGCAGTATCGAGATTCCAAGGGTGAAGCCCCAGCGCTGGATAAATCCTCATCTTTCCAGTTTCATATTTTCGGCTCTCATACATCACCCAAAGGTTAGAATCATAATCTGAGCCTACGGCGATAACTGCGATAACACCTACTTCGGCAGCTCTTTTAATAGCATCCCCAAGATTCTCGACGTCTTCTAAATGTGCATGCGTATCTATTAGCTCCATAAGGCAAAGCACCTTGCCGAGAGCAAAACAATGTCCTTACTAAGGGCATCATATTTTTACAGCAAAATATACCTATATAGCTTAAGAGAGTTTAAAATATATTTAAAAGTTTTTACTTTGTTTCTACCGTGAAACTATCTACTTTCCTCTGCTAAAGATTTATATTAGTAAACAGTCTTTTCATCCAAAATCTATAAATGTAAAAGAGAGTTTGCTCGAGGGGGAAAAGAAATGTACAAAATAGTTGAGAAAAGAGAGATAGCTCCAAGAATTAAGCTTTTAAAAGTTTTTGCCTCAGAAATAGCTAAAAAAGCCCAGCCAGGGCAATTTGTCATTTTAAGAGTTGATGAAAGAGGCGAACGTTTTCCACTAACTCTTGCTGACTGGAATAAGGAGGATGGGACTATAACATTAGTCTTTCTTGAGGTTGGAGTTTCAACTAGAAAACTTGGGGAGCTAGGGAAGAACGAAGTGATTTTAGATATACTTGGGCCTCTTGGGAATCCTACCGAAGTGAGGAATTATGGAGTTGTATGTGTTGTGGGAGGCGGGGTTGGAATAGCGGCCGCTTACCCAGTTGCCCGAGCACTTAAGGAAGCTGGCAATAAAGTAGTCTCTATAATAGGCGCAAGAACCGCTGAGCTATTAATTTTTGAGGAGGAAATGATGATGTTCTCGGATGAATTTTATGTCTCTACAGATGACGGGACAAAAGGGTATAAAGGCTTCGTTAGTGATGTTCTTAAAATTCTGATTCAAAAAGGGCATAGATTCGATTTAATTTATGCTGTCGGACCAGCGGTAATGATGAGAGCTGTGGCTGAAGTTACAAGACCATGTAAAGTAAAGACGGTTGTCAGCCTAAATCCAATCATGGTTGATGCGATGGGAATGTGCGGCGCATGCAGGGTGACGGTTGGCGGCAAAACGAGGTTTGCATGCGTTGATGGCCCTGAATTTGATGCTCATGATGTGGATTTTGGGGAGCTAATAAGAAGACAGATGGCTTTTCTTTCAGAGGAAAAGATGGCTCTAGAATGTTGGGAAGCAAATAAAAGAAGTAAGGAGGCGTAGGTATGAGTAAATGGGATCGCTTAAAAGCTGTTCCAATGCCGAAGCAGCCGATACACATAAGGATACGCAACTTCGATGAAGTGGCTTTAGGTTATAATGAAGAGCAAGCTCTCATGGAGGCTGAGAGATGTTTACAATGTGCTAACCCACAGTGTGTTTTAGGATGTCCAGTTGAAATAAATATTCCAGGCTTCATTAAACTCCTCAGAGATGGAAAGTTTAGAGAAGCTATACTAAAAATTAAGGAGAAGAATAATCTGCCAGCAATCTGCGGTAGAGTCTGCCCACAGGAAGATCAATGCCAAAAGAATTGTCTATTAGGTAAGAAGGGTGATCCAATACAGATTGGCAGACTTGAAAGGTTTTTAGCTGACTGGGAGCAAGAGTATGGGGTTGAAATTCCTGAAAGATTGCCATCTACTGGTAAACATGTAGCTGTTATAGGTGCTGGACCTGCGGGACTGACTGTAGCAGGAGACCTCGCTAAACTTGGCCACGAGGTTGTAATTTTCGAGTCTCTCCATGAGCCTGGGGGAGTTTTAACGTATGGAATCCCAGAGTTCAGGCTTCCTAAACGTATTGTTCAAGCAGAGATAAACTACATAAAAAAACTTGGAGTTACCATAAAAACAGATATTCTAATTGGCAGACTTTACACGATTCAAGAGCTTCTTAAAGACGAAGGTTTTGACGCAGTATTTATTGGCACGGGAGCTGGACCACCAATCTTTATGGGGATACCGGGAGAGAATCTTTCCGGAATCTACAGTGCAAATGAGTTTCTGATACGTGTCAACTTAATGAGGTCGTATCTCTTTCCGAAGTGGGACACGCCAATCAAGATTGGGTACAAAGTAGTCGTTATTGGAGCTGGAAATGTAGCTATGGATGCTTCAAGGTGCGCCTTGAGACTTGGCGCTAAAGAAGTTCACATAGTTTACAGGCGATCAAGAGCTGAAATGCCAGCTAGGAAGGAGGAGGTAGAAAAC
>JAWCQS010000170.1:0-2876 GCA_038869655.1 Bathyarchaeia archaeon
GAGCTTTATAAGACAAATCCACCGAGCGAATATTTTTTAAAATGTAATAAACTTCCTAGTGAAGCTAGGAGAAAAACTCCTCCTCCAATTTATATTTAAATCAGGTCGCCTATCTTTTTTCTCTAATAACTAGGCATAGCTCTGTAAGGCTGAATTCATCATCGAACTAAATTGCTCCAATTTAACTTTTCTTAGAAAACCATAAAAAATATTTAAGCCTGCAGGCTAAATAGTAGTTTGAGGAGTAAACAATGGAAAATCTTTTACTTCAGGTTGGAGAGATTACTTCACTATTCCTTTATGCGATAATCCTTATCATAGTCCTATGGATTTTATCCTTAGCGATAAAGATAGTTAAAGAGTATGAAAGAGGAGTAATATTCAGGCTAGGACGCTTTGTTGGAGTAAAAGGTCCAGGGATTTTTCTTATAATTCCTCTAGTGGACAAATTCGTTAAAATAGATTTAAGAGTAGTTGCTTTCGATATTCCGAAGCAGAGGGTTATAACCAAGGATAATGTAAGCGTTGATGTTGATGCCGCAGTTTATTACAGAGTTTTCGATCCGGGTAAAGCCGTGATCCAGGTTGAAAACTATCTGTATGCTACGAATTTGCTAGCCCAAACCACTTTAAGGGATGTTTTAGGGCAAGTTGAATTGGATGATCTATTGATTAAGCGTGAGGAGTTAAGTAAAAGAATAAGCGAAATCTTGGACTCTTATACCGATTCTTGGGGGATCAAAGTTATGGCCGTACCCATAAGAGATGTTGCCATGCCAGAATCCATGCTAAGGGCTATAGCTAAACAAGCTGAGGCTGAAAGGGAAAAAAGGGCTAGAATAATAATCGCCGAGGGCGAGTATGCGGCTGCTGAAAAAATAGTCGAGGCGGCCAAGCGCTATCTTGAAAGCCCCTATGCACTTCGCTTAAGGGAGCTTCAAACATTGACGGAGATAGCTAGGGAGAGGAACATGGTGATCGTAACCACAACTACGGAGGTCGGGGACATAGGAAAAATCGCAGCTGTATCTAAAGCATTAAAGTCTTAGGGGGAATAAGACAGCATCGATGAAGCTTTTAACTTTATTACTTCTATGGATTTTATCCTTTTCTTTTTTTGCTCAAATCCTATTGGCAGAGGACATTAATCGTGAGAACAGAGTCATAACTGTAGAGATCGATGGCACGATAACTGTAGCCTCCGTTGAATTGGTAAGAGAAGCCATAGAGTATGCAAAGCTTGTTAACGCAGAGCTTCTCCTAATAATTCTAAACACTCCGGGAGGCCAACTTGAAGCAACAATGAAAATAATCGAACTTGTTGAGAGCTCAAAAATTCCAGTAGCCTCTTATGTTTTTCCAAAGGGAGCTAAAGCTTGGTCTGCCGGTGTATTCATATTGATCTCATCGCATATAGCGGCTATGGCTCCCCATGCCCTGATAGGTTCTGCCCAGCCAATAAGCTATTCACCCTTCAGCGGTTCTGAGCCTATAGAAGATCCTAAAGTGATCAAGGCACTTTCAAAATTCATAGCTGAAAAAGCTGTGATGCATAAAAGAAATGAAACTGCGGCATGGATGTTTGTTGAGAAAAATCTCAATTTAAATAGTGAAGAAGCGTTCAGGTATAGAGTAATCGATGTTCTGGCTTCTTCCATAGAAGAGCTTTTAGATGAAGTAGATGGACGCCCTGTAGAAACAGTGGGTGGACAGTGGGTAACTTTAAAAACGAGGGGGGCCAAAGCCATCAAATATAGTGCGAGTTTTAAAAACATTTTTTTAGCCAACATCTCTAATCCTATTTTGGCTTACCTGCTTTTCATAATCGGGCTTTATGCCTTAATACTTGGCATAGCTACTCCGGGTTATGGTGGGGAAATTTTGGGGGCTATAGCCTTAATACTCGGTTTAATCGGATTGGGATTTAATGTAAGCTTTGCATCGATAATGCTAATCGGACTGGGATTGGCTTTAATAATAGCTGAAGTCTATAGCCCAGGGTTTGGGGTTTTAGGAATAGCTGGAATATTTTGTTTGGCCGTGGGAAGCCTCCTGATAATCCCTTTTGAAGCGCCTAAATGGTTGATTTCTTCAGAATGGTACCTTCATTTTATTATAATAGCTGTTAGCATAATAACCGTCATCGCAGGATTCGCATTCTTTGTGATGTATAAAATTTTAAAAGCGAGGGCTAGGAAGCCATTAGTCTTCGATATAATAGGCGAAAGGGTTGAGGTTGTGGAAGAAGTCCTTCCAAAAAAAGTGGGTTTTGTAAAGTATAAAGGGGAGTATTGGAAAGCCAAATCCGATGAAAACCTCAAGCCCGGAACGATCGCTATCGTTGTCGGCAAGGAGGGGCCAACCCTTGTGATAAAGTCAAAGTTTAATGAGTAAGCTTCTCTACTTGAAGCATTTGGAATAGATCCTATGAAGTTAAGAATAATCCGAGTATCTTGAAGCCGCGCCAGTGAATTGGCTACAGAGTTGCTCGAAGAAAAATTGCTTTTCTAAAATTTTTTATTTCTTAAAAATTCATTAAATGTTAACGAAGTAAAATTTGTATCAATGAGGTAACTATTAAAGCGAGTTCTCATCTTAATTAATGATTCTAGGCGAGATTTATGAGTGAAGATAAAGATGCAGTTCAATTTAGAGTGTTGGATTATAAATTGGTTGGCCCGGATACAGTTACTTTTAGATTAGATGATGGAGCTTTAGTTAAAGTAAAGGTGGATCTCGGTAGAGTAGGTGTGGCTGAAAACTTCAAAAATCCTGATGGGACTCCGCACTATAACATTACGGCTGATGTAAAGATTCAAGTCATACCGCCTGGAGGAAAGTATAAACTGCCCAGATCTCAAGTAAGATTACCGCCT
>JAWCQS010000171.1:0-2871 GCA_038869655.1 Bathyarchaeia archaeon
CACAAAAAATTTCATCTTTAATTTTGAAAAGCGGATTTCCACACTCAGGACAGAGTTCTGAAAGCATAGTTGCTCCGGATTTTAGCAATTCTGCCATTCTCTTCACTTGATTCTCCAACTTATTTCCACCTTTATGGAAGAAAGATTTAAGGATCGTTTATAACTTTAATTAACTATAAATAAGGCTAACGGAATTAATAATGTTTCCAATTCATTTTAACTAAAAGTTTTACTCGGGTTAGGGCTCAATTCGAGTTCAAGAGGTGGTTTCTATGCCAAGAAAGAGAAGGAAGGAAGAGTATGAGTCGAGGATTAAACAAGCTTTAGGAGTTTTAAACGAAGTAACTCAAGATACGACTACGCCAAGGAATATTAGAAAAGCCGCAAAGGATGCTATGGATTCTTTACAGGCAACTCAGCATACTTTGGGAGTAAGGGCAGCCAACGCCATATCGATCTTGGAGGACATCTCTCAAGACCCAAACATGCCACCCTATACGAGGGTTAAGCTTTGGAATGTCGCTAGCCTTCTAGAGGCTATAAAGGACTGAATTTTATATTGCTTTGATATGAAAGCGATATTGAAATGATATTTTTGAGGTTAAAATTAGAGCTTAAATAGGTTTAAAGCAAATTACTTAAATGAGAAAAATGGTTGAAAGAAGCAAGGATTGGATGGATCAAGCTGAAGGCGATCTTGAACATGCTAAAAATGATTTGAAATATGGATTTTATGATTGGGCTTGCTTTTCAGCACAGCAATCTGCTGAAAAAGCTATAAAAGCGGTTTTTCAAAAATTAGGTGTAGAAGCATGGGGGCATTCAGTTTATGACTTGCTCGTTAATCTTCAATATGGAGAAAAGGTTTGTGAGGAATTGTTAGATTGCGCTCTAGAGCTTGACAAAGCTTATATTCCAACAAGGTATCCTAATGCTCATCCATCTTCTTCGCCAAGAAGGAGGTATACAAAAAATGAAGCAGAAAGGATGATAAAATATGCAGAAAAAATCCTCAAATTCTGTAAAGATATTCTCTCCAAAATTTAATTTAGAAGCTGTTGCTAAAGAAATAAAAAGAGTAATTAGCATTTTTTTTAATCAATTAGCGTTAGAAAGGGTTATACTTTTCGGTTCCTATGCAAAAAATAGATATACTGTAGCAAGTGATATAGATGTGCTCATCGTATTCAATGAGTTAAAGTGCGATAAGGATGTTGTATATAAAACTTTAATGAAAAACATCAAGCTTCCTAGACTTGAATTGCATATTTTGTCTAAAAAAGATTATGAAGCTATGAAAAATTCAAGATGGATAAAAGAAATAGAAAATGAAGGAATAGAGGTTTTTAAGAGGAGTCTTACAACAGTTTCTGGATAGATAGATTTTCATGGTATTTTATCTTAATTAGCCAGCCCGGTGCGTTGTAATTTATAAGCTTTTAAGTGATATTGCATATCTCTAACTACTAGATGTGCAAATGAGACAAGAAATTGGTCTGTTTGGAGCCACTTTCTACGGAGTGGGATTAATCCTTGGAGCGGGGATATGCGCCCTTGTCGGCCTTACTAAGGTTAAAATCAGGGAAATCCTTGAGGAAGGAATGGGGAAGGAAATCTTTTCCGGGTTTAGTTTTAGTAAGGAAATGCAAAAATGAATATTTTGTAATTGCTTACTTGGAGTTGTTATTTATATAACGACCTAAAACTTTTTTAAGGATTGTTATATAAAACAACGCTCTTACTCAGGTATTTTGTTGGTAGCTAATTTTATTATTATGGCCGTATAATGAAGAAGAAAAGTCATAATTTGAGTTTGGGATTCACTTAAAAAATTTGGTGGACCGGACGGGATTCGAACCCGTGACCTTCCGGTTTTTTGAATTGGTTTGCAAACCGGACGTTCTTTGGCCCTAAAGCCAATTAGGCATACCAGGCTGAACTACCGGCCCACTCTTAATCATTTTATTTTTATCGATTTAACTCTATCGGTAGGAAGTTTCCCTTGCAACAGCGAGGTAGTTCACTTATTTAGTTCCTTCTAATATCATATAAATTTGTTTTTTAAGTTCAGGAAGTTTATCTTTTAAAGTTCCCCAAACCAATTCTAAATTGACACCAAAGTATTCGTGAATTAACTTATCTCTCATTCCAGCAATATCTTTCCAGGGAACTTGTCGATGTTTTGCCTTTAACTCCCTACTCAAATTTTTTGTTGCTTCACCAATTATCTCAAGGGCTCTTAAAACTGCATACTGCTTCTCCACATTTTCAAAAAATCCTTCTTTGGTTACGCCTTCTGTAAATTTTTCTACTTTAGATATTGCATCTAAGATATGTTTTAGGCATGCCTCATCTTTTTTCATAAATTATTCGCATCTCTTTTTTTACATCTTCTATTATGTAAGGATTTAAGCTACTGAAAATTCCGAGATCAACTTTTCTTTTAAAGATTTTACTCAACTCGTTTTCTATCCTAACTAAGTCCAAAAGGCTCTTCCTACTATTCTTATCAAACTCAATGGCTATATCGACATCGCTCCCCTTCTCTTGTTCTCCTCTGGCAAAAGAACCGAAGACAGCCATAAAAACTATGTCATTCTTCTGGCAAACCTCAAATAGTCTCTCCTTTAGGCCTCTTTTCCTCAATTCTTTGGATAAATTTTCGACTTCTTTTATGCTCATGTCGTTATTAACTAAAAAACTCCTGAATTTAAGTCTTTTTCCCATAAAATTTTCTGAGACTTGGAATTCCTTGGCTAATTCGGGATTGAGTCTAGGGAGTCTTGAACCCGTGACCTTCAGTTTTTTTGAATTGGTTTGAAAACCGGACTTTATTTGGCCCTAAAGACAATTAGTCATACCAGGCTGAAC
>JAWCQS010000172.1:0-2848 GCA_038869655.1 Bathyarchaeia archaeon
CATGCCTATCAACCTCTTAGCATCGCCTTCTGTATACGCTTCATACGGAGCCCCCTCTGGATGAATGTTAGGATACCTTGTAGGAATGTACGCTCTATCCAGCTCCTTCGCCATATCGATGATGGCTTTCTCAGGTCTAAGCTCTTCAGGCAATTTCTGCAATAAGCCTGCAACCGAATGCCCAAAAGCTTCGGCTTTTAATTTTTGAAAAACTGCTTTAACGGCTTTCCCTGATGCTTGTTGGGAAAGAAAGCAACTCCATTCATAAAATTCTCCTTTTAATTCATACTCAGCGTTTTCCAAATCCCTTTTAGCTTGTTTTATCCAATCTGTACTTCTTTCGACCATCCACTCACCTTAAGAGATCTTCTATAATCCTTGAAACTTGATTACGGAACAAATATGATTAACCTTGGACAGGTTAAGTCTGTTGCTCATAGCCCTTTTAGACTTCCACTTTAGAAGCGGGAGGTGTGCTCTATCCTTCCAAGAGGGAATTGGGATTATCGATATCTTGAAAAGGGCCGAGTCTTTTCTAGCCGTTTGAGTCCAAGCCAAACCCCTCAACTACTGATAAAAAAGTGTAACGATGCGTATAAAATGCTCAACGTTTACTGTAATGGTTTTCGAGCATTGAAAAATAAAAGATTTTCATTTTAGTATGCAATTCAATTTCATGATGCCTATTTCATTTTTATTTTAAGCCTAAACTTTGCCTTCCATCAAGAATCTTTTCAATTCTTCTAGGCTCCAGGAAGGATCTATCCCAAGCCTCTCTACGGTCCTACCGGTTTTCCAAAAGTCCTCTTGGAGAAGCGATTCAGCTATAGTTATTAAAGCTTTCGTAACAGGAGTTGGAACTTTTACCATATCTCCTATAGATGCAAACGTAACCAAGCCATAGGGAATGTCTTCAGTCAAATGCCTAGACCTTATGTTAAAAGGTCCTTCGCATACTTCCAGATACTCCGTATGGAGAGCTTCGTAGAGAGATAGAACCTTTTCCTCCTTTCCTTTCGCAAGCTGCCCGTAAACGGGATTCCATCCCACCATGTAGACCTCTTCTTCTAGCGGATACGCCTTTATCCCCAGAGCCTTCGAGAGGGCCATCCTTTCTCTATCGAGCTTCTCGATTATGTTCACTACAGCCTTCGTAAGGGCATCCCTTCCGAAGAGATGGAAAGAGTGATCTCCAGACTCTATGCGCGCGATGTTGCAGATCATAGGCGGAGGATGAGTAAGCGCGTTATAATCTACGAGTATTGTTTCCATTACGTTGGCTCCTTTTCTTGGGTTCTGCTTTGGAAAAAGCGTTTTCATGATCTCGTGTACTCTATCCGTATCCTTGCTCGGAAAGGCTGCCACTATGAATTTGTTTACAGGAGCCTCTATGCGGATTTGGTTCGCTAAGCCTCCGAGCGGAGCTAGCTTTGTGACTCCAAAGGCTAGGGTGTTTATCTCACCCAGAAAGATGCGCTTCCTAACCTTGAGCTCCTCGAAAACTTTTGAGTATGTCAAAGCTCCGCCTCCCTTTCCCAGAGTTATTATCGTTTGTCCATCCTTAACGAATGGAGCGCAGGCCTTGGCATAGTACTCATGAGCTATCGCTGGAACTGGGTTCAGTATTACCTCCGCGCTCTCCAAAGCTTCTTCGATATCCATCGTGAGCTTCTTCACTTTTACTAAACCCTTCAGCTCGCTGTTTCCTATGACTTCTATTCCTCCATACTTTTCTATCGGTTCTAAGTTTTCCGATTTTCGATCGTAAAGGGCTACATTATGCCCAAGGGAGCTCAGATGGGCTGCACAGGCATAACCTCCAGCTCCTGCGCCTACTATGGCTATTTCCATTTTTAACACCAGAGTGAGCTACCCACGGCTAAAAGCTTGTGGGCTTCCTGCTTCAACGATGAGGCTTGCTGGCACAAATGCCAGTAGAGGCTTCATCTCGGCAGGCGGATCAGGACTACCCCATCCCTTCATTTTTATTCTATTAGCCGATATCCAATCTCTCAGAGGGTTTTCATAGTTCAGCCCTCTAGATGTACCCCTTGGATTTACCTTTACTACGAAAGCCCCAGCTCTTTCAGCCTTGAACTCCAGTAGCTGAAGGAATTTTCCCCAAGAGGCATCAAGTATCTTTTTGGCTAAGCTATGGTTTCTAACCATGTTTCTTATCCCTAAATCTTCTACGCATATTACGCCATAGTTTCTAGCGTAAAAGCTTGATAGCTTATGGAGAAAGTCATCTCTTTGGTTTACAAGCCTTTCATATACTTTAGCCAGTTTCACTCTTTGCTTTTCACGGTTCTTTGAGCCCTTCTTTTTCATTGATAGCCAATGCTGAAGAACCATTATTATTTTTAATGTTTTCTCGTAAAACATTGGATTCTCTATTTGCCTACCATCGCTATCAGTAAGGAAGTGCTTTATTCCTACATCAATGCCTATCGCTTTCTTAGGTTCATTTTGGAAAGTTTCAACTTCCTTCTCTACGCATACAAAAGCGAACCATTTGCCAGAGTTATACCTTTTCACTATTACTTGCTTTATCTTGCCTTCTATTGGCCTATGGATTCTTATGGGTATATTGCCTATTTTAGATAGGCGTAGCAAATCAAGCCTTTTACTCGTCTTAATCAGCTTGAAGCCACTTTGATTATAGTTTATAGTCTTATACCATCCTTTTCCCTTAAACCTTAACCTTCCAACCTTCTTGCCATTTTCCTTTAGCTTCGATAAAGCCTTTAGGTTTGAATAAAGCTGGTATAGAACCATCTGTAAGGCTTTCGAATAAACCTTGCTTAGTTCAGGCTTCTCCATTTTAAGCTTGGGCAGTTGGGCTTGA
>JAWCQS010000173.1:0-2845 GCA_038869655.1 Bathyarchaeia archaeon
TTTCCTTATTGAGAATGTAAGTTTTATGATATTCATCAGCCTTTAATTTTATTCCTCTCGCTTCTTCAAAAATTTCAAGCATTTTAGAATGATAAAGCTTGATTTCCTCTATAAGCTTTAATAATTCTTCATGAATCAGTTTGGCTTTAATGCTTAAAGCCTTCATCTCAGCAAGAAGTTCAGTACGCTTCGTTCTTAATTCTTTTAGCTCGTCTAGAAGAACTGACCCTTTTTCTAGCTTTTTAATATCTTCGATCAATTCCTTCTCTTCTTTAAAACTTAAGGGCGTAGTTTGTATTTTCCATTCTAACTTTTCAAGGGATTCCTTAATCGCATATGGATTATCAGGTAAGCGCTTGCTCAATACATTGATTTTTTCTTCTAATTTACCAATTTCTCCTTTTTTTTCTAAAACTGTTTTCTTTATCTCATCCTTTCTGGCTTTAAGATCTTTTATTTTAACTTTTAACTCATCACGCTTGGCTTTTAATTCCCGTATGTTATTTTTAGCTTTTTTAAACTCTTCATTAAGTTTGTTCCTTTCCTCAAACCACTTTTTTGCCTCTTTCGCATAAAATTCCTTTGAATCCTTAAAGGATTCAATTTCTTTCCTTAATGAATTCAATTCTTGGATTAAATCTTCTATGCTTTTTCTTGTTGGTATTGAGGCTTCTTCCAAGAACGATTCATCCTATGAAAAGATTCCCTCATTTGCTAGGCAAGGATGATCCTAGCGTCTACTACGCTTGCCCCCCTTTCATAAACCATTATGGGGTTTAGATCCATTTGATCTATCTCTTCATTTTCAAGCATCAACCTTGAGGATGCCAAAAGAATTTTAGTGATCGCATCCTCATCCCTAGGTTTTTGCCCTCTATAACCTTTCAAAACTGGATAGGCTTTTATCTCTTTTATCATTTCTTTTGCATCCTCTTCCGTAATGGGAACAACTCTGAATGTAACATCCTTCAGGACCTCAACGAAGATCCCTCCAAGTCCAAACATTAGAGTTGATCCAAACTGAGGGTCCTTTATCCCCCCTACGATTATTTCAGTAGATTGAGGGGCCATTTTCTGAACCAATACTCCAACTATTCTCGCATCTGGCTTGTAATTCTTCGAGTTCTCCAAGATTTTTTTAAATCCTTTTTTAACATCGTTCCTATTTTTTAGATCTATCAATACTCCTCCGGCTTCGGTTTTGTGGATTATATCTGGAGAAACTATTTTTAGCACTACGGGGTAGCCTATTTTTTCGGAAAAATCTATTGCTTCATCAACATTTTTTGCCAAAGCGAATTCAGGAGTAGGGATTCCGTACTCTTTACATATCGTTTTTGCCTCAGGCTCAAGTAAGCCTTTACGTCCCTCGCTTAATGCCTTGCCAATTACTTCTTTAACTTTCAACATACTTCACCCTGCACATGTGCGCATTGCATGTAATGAAAAAGTAATTTAATAAATTTAAAGTTAATTAATTGTTTAAACGAGTAGAATGTTCATTCATAAAACCGGGAGACTTACCGTAATAGGAACAATCCATGTATCAAAGCACAGTGAGGCTATTGTGAATTCTTTAATAGATGAGATAAAACCAAAAGTAGTAGCTGTTGAGCTTTGTGAAGAAAGGTACTTTGTGCTAAAAAGCTTTAGAAACCTGAGTTTAAGATCTTTTATCAAGGCAGGGGTTCTATGGTCTTTAATTTGGCTTTTGGAGTTCATCCTTTCAGTGAAGAATGAAACCATTTTAGGATCGGATATGCTTCGAGCTGTTTCTCAAGCAAAGCGAGTTGGAGCAAGAGTAGAATTCATGGATATGCCAGTATCGAGGATTATCCGAATGTTAAAAGATTTGCCGCTTAAAGAAAGGATTAATTTGATGATGGATTCTTTAGCAACAATTTTGATAACTTCCGTGAGTAAAAAAATTGAGCTGGAATTTACTGAAGGCATAAGAGATTTTTTAAAACCGTTTAAAAATAAGTATCCATCGCTTTATAAATGCTTGATAGATGAAAGAAATCGTTACATGGCTAAAAGACTCGAATCGATTTTATCATCGAGTGATGGAGAAGTGATAGCCGTAGTTGGTTTAGCACATGTTGATGGACTTTTAAAAGAGCTCAAGGCTATGGTCTAAGCTCTTCGCCTCCTGTGAGAGTTCTAGTTATCTCAGCCCATAGATCGATTAACCCAATGTTTTCTTTTGCAGATGTTGGTATAGGCTCGAGGACCAGTCCAGATCTATCTAGGGCTCTTGCCAACTCTTTGCCTATTGATGCTGAATTCTTTCCTAAACTCGTTTCAATGGCGTACTCCAATTCTTCAACGCTTTCAGACCATGATAGCATTGCATTAAGCTCCTCTTGGCTTACCAGATCTACTTTAGTAAAAGCATAAACCTGAGGGATAAGAATCCTGGTATAAACAGCCATGGCTAAATAAACGCTTGAAACATAGTTGAGTGGATTCCTACAAAATGGAGCATCTAGAAGAAAAAGCAAAGCTTTAGGATCTTCTGAAATCATACTTGAAATGAAAGGCCCACTTTCTCTGAATGCAAACAACTCTATTTGCCCGGGAGTATCCACAAGAACTATTTCAGCGTTTGTATCTTCTATAGCTTCTTTTATTTCCTCTAAATGATCGCCTATTAAATCCGCAGCCACTATCAACGCGCCGTTTGGGCCGAGTCCATAATTTTCCATCAATTGATTTATATCTATGTATTCGCGTACATCTACGTCTGGAGCGTACGGTAGGCGGAGAGCTCCAGGGTCTAAGTTTAAAGTTATCACATTTTGTTCATTAAGCTTTAACCATTCTTGAAGACTTGCAGTTAGCA
>JAWCQS010000174.1:0-2840 GCA_038869655.1 Bathyarchaeia archaeon
CGAGGACGTAGCCATAGGATATGGCTATGATAGACTAGAGCCCATAGCACCTTTCACCATGACTATGGGGAAAGAATTACCGATGACCAAATTTTTAAGATTAGTTCGCGATTTGATGGTTGGACTCGGTTTTCAAGAAGTATTGAATTTTGTGATGAGTAATAAAGATGTGTTGTTCAATAGGATGAATCTAAAAGGAGAAGAAGTGGTTGAAGTCGCAAACCCACTTTCTAGCGAATACTCTGTGTTAAGAAGCTGGCTTATACCGGTTTTACTGAACTTTTTAAGCTTTAACAAGCATGTGGCTTATCCTCAAAAAATTTTTGAGTGTGGAGACGTAGTCATTGTAGATCATTCGAAACCCAACAGAACGAGTACGTTGAAAAAATTGGCTGTGATGATTTGCGATTATAGAGTCAGCTATGAAGACATTCAAGCACCTCTATACTCTTTGTTATCCAACTTAGGGTTTGAAAGCTGGAAAGTGAAAAGGATAGAGCATCCAAGTTTTATTCAAGGAAGAACTGCTGGTTTATTCTTGAAATCAAACCAAGGGGAACATGCCATAGGAATTCTAGGCGAAATCCATCCTATAGTCTTAAGCAAATTCGAATTGGAAAACCCTGTAGTAGCTTTCGAATTGAATTTGGATGAATTACTGAGAACTAAGGATGATAAAATTTAATTTATCGAAGTTTCATTTTATTCTTAAAATGGGCGCTTAATCGCTTGCCTCTGAGAGAGCTCAGCAAAGTAAGGCATAAGCCTTTTCGATGATGCTGAGTGTTAGTGTTGCAAGTGACAGGATAGAGCCTAAAGTCTATAGGCTTTAGGCTTTGTCCAAAGAGTAAAGCCCAAAGTTTTTATCGTGGGAAAAAAGAAAAATAGTTTTATGAAGTTTTTAAAAATAGATGAGGATGCTTTCTTAATAAAAATTGAGTTTAGAGAAAAACTGGCCCAAAGTTTAAAAGATTTTTCTCAAAGGAACAGCATAGATTTTGCAGTTTTTTATGGCATAGGAGCTTTGAAATGGGCAGATATAGCCTATTATGATTTGGAAAACAAAAGATACTTAAGCAAAAAGTTTGATGAAAACTTGGAGATCATCTCTATGCTAGGAAATGTTTCAACGATGGATAATTCCAAAGTGATCCACGCTCATGTGTGCTTAGGGAGGATTGATTATTCAACGATCGCTGGGCATTTTAACGAAGGCGAAGTGATCTCATGCGAGGTAGTAATGAAAAAATATAGCGCCATTTTAAAGAGAGAAAAAGATGAAGTCACAGGCTTAAACCTTTTTAAGCTTTAATTCAAAAATCCTAAGTTGGTCTATTTTTGAAGAATTTAAAGCTTATGTTAAAGCGAAAGGTTGATAACGTCAGCTTAGCACAGTACCTATGTAATAATAAGTATAAACGCGTAGCTTTCTATCGAAGCAAATCTCAAAAATAATGAAGTGTTTCAAATGACTTCTAATACCGTTGATAGCTTACGAAGGTTCTCAGAAGTTTGCGAAGACATTAAAAACACTTCAAGCAAGAATGAAAAGCTTAGGATACTGTCAAACTATTTAAGAAGATTGGATGATGAAAGCCTTAAAATAGCATGCAGACTTTTCTCAGGTGAAATTTTTCCACCCGAGCAAGATCTTGAATTCCAGATAGGCTACTCTACACTTGTAGGCATTATTATGGAGATTTGTGGAATAGATGATGAGTATTTTAAAAAAGTTTATTTGGAGCATGGAGACCTAGGCGAGGTGGCCGAGAAGATCCTTGCTAAAAAAACCGTTGAGCCACTTTTTAAGAAAGAATATGTCCTGATTAAGTTTTATGAAGAGCTCAAAAAACTCGCAACGATAAAGGGGAAGGGCTCGTTTTCTGAAAAAAAGAAGCTATTGAAAAGGCTGTACCTTAATATGTCCCCATTGGAGGCAAAGTATTTAACGAAAATAATAACTGGAGAGATGAGGATCGGGCTTGTCGCAGGTCTTGTTGTTGAAGGCTTAGCCCAGGCCTATGTACGAAAATATGAAGAAGTCAATGAAGCCTATTTGCTTATAAACGACTTAGGCGATGTAGCTCTCCTTGCAAAATACGATAAGCTGAGAGAAGCTACACTTGAACCGTTGCATCAAACCAACTTCATGCTGGCAGAAGCAATGCAAACGGCAGAGGAGATTGAAAAATACTTTGAAAAGCAATTAATCTGTGAGTACAAGTTGGATGGCGTAAGGGTGCAATGTCACAAGAAAGATGAAGTTGTCAGAATATTCACTAGAAGAGGGCGCGAGTCAAGCACCTCTTTTCCAGAAATAGTGAATGCACTTAAGAAAATATCGCATGATTACATCATCGATGGGGAGATCATCGCATTCAGGGACGAAAGACCATTGCCATTCTCCCTTCTGCAACACAGATTACAGAGAAAAGAAATAACTGAGAAATTGATGAAGGAAGTACCATTAACCCTTTTTACATACGACGTTTTATACTTAGACGGAGAAGTCTTATATAAGAAAACCTTAGTTGAAAGAAAGAAAGCCCTTGAAAAACTTCAGCTTCCAGAGGAAATCAAGCTCTTGGAATATACTTTTTTAAGAAAAAAAGATGAAATAGAGACTAAGTTTAACGAGAGCGTGATGAAAGGTTATGAAGGAGTGATGCTTAAAGATCCTGATTCGTTTTACACTGTTGGAAAACGTGGAAAATATTGGATAAAATTGAAGAGGTTTATGATCTGACGAATGATTTTGCTCTTGTTTTTGAGGCAGCCATAAAAGGTGAGAAAGCATTTGATGAAATAGAGATAACTCCAGGAAAAGCAATGAATGTCAT
>JAWCQS010000175.1:0-1376 GCA_038869655.1 Bathyarchaeia archaeon
GATAAAACTCCTGGAGCGGTTAGGTTTGCCCCATGGCATATGGCGTCCACAGCTGAGTCTCTTATGTAAATTTTCGGTACTAGGGCTAAGGCCTTCTCCATTGGCTTGATGAAACTTTTAAGCTTCTTAAAGAAAAAATAATCCCAAAACTCCGTTAATTTTTTTAGAAGTTATCAATATACTTATGGATCGTATTCCTGCAATAAAAACTTCCATCGCAAAGTGAAGTATCCAATTCGGGTTTTCCCTCTCTGCACGAGGCAAAGTTTAATCCATACTTCAGCACTATTGGCCTAAACTTTTCCAATACTCTATTCCTAAGCTTTTCATTCAAGTATTTATAGCCAGCAATCCATTTCCCGTCAGAGTAGATTTCCCTCAACTTTCTTGAAAGTTTTGGCTCGAGCTTACTCAATGAGAAAAAGAACCCTTTCACTGGCTTTAGCGTACTCATTGTTACTTGTTTTACTCCAATACTCGCCAATCTTTTAACAAGCTTTTCGAATTCTTTTTCATCATCGTTTAGAGTTGGGATTATAGGATCTACTCTAACTGTGGTGGGAATACCATTTCTTGTAAATTCCTCCAAAGCTTTAATCTCCTTTCAGGGCTCGGAGCATGAGGCTCTATCAATCCAGAAATTTTAGAATTCATCGTAGTTATGGTCATAGCTATCGCAGCCTTAGCTTGCTTAAGTAGCTCCAGGTCTCTTAAAACTAAGTCTGATTTTGTTACTATAAGTATAGGAAATCCATGTTTAATTAAAACTTCAATACATTTCTTAGTTACTCCATATTCTTCTTCCATAGGCTGGTATGGATCAGTGCAATCTGAGAGCATCACTGGAAGTATTTGCTTAGTGCCTTTAGCCATGGTTTCAATATCTTCCAAAAGCTTAACTCTAGGCTTTGGTTCTCCAGTGAAGCTTGGAAACTTACTAGCATAACAGTACACGCATTCGTAAGAGCATCTTCCTAAATAGGTGTTTATGTTATACTTTGGTAGACATGTGCAGAATGCATTTTTAGGAGAATTGAATAAACTTAGCTTCATTTAGAATTCTCTTTACAAATTTTTTGACCCTCTATACTTTCAAGAATAAAGCAAAAAATATTTATGTTTTCCCTTTAAAGTGATGTTGGTTTGATGACCCTTATAAAACCTAAGTCGCATCATGGAAATATAACGTACTATGTTGCCCTACAATGCGCATCTAAAAATATAAAAACTTGAATTCGATAAGGAACTTTTAGAGCTTAAGAATATAAAAGAGCGGCCGTAGTCTAGCCTGGTCTAAGACATCAGCCCCCCATTATTTAGACTTTAGAAGAGAGCTGGTGACCCGGGTTCGAATCCCGGCGGCCGCACCAAAATCT
>JAWCQS010000175.1:1386-2838 GCA_038869655.1 Bathyarchaeia archaeon
ATATGCTGCGGTTTTAAGCCGAAGCGCGCGCTAAAGCTTGAGGTGAAGAAATAAGCGGCTCCACTCTGCTACCGAAAAGTTTGTAAGCATGAACCGAACTTATCATGTTGAGCCTAGGGGCGCTGGGGGAAGGGAAGCGTCCTGAACCTGAGGTTTGCATCCCGGCGGCCGCACCAAAATCTAGAAAACCTTAGGTTTTCTAATACTTTTTCTTCATCTTCTAATTCATTTCTTCATGTATGATATCAATACAAGCTTCTATATCAATTAGCTTCAATATGCTTGATCCTTCTTTGCTAGCTAACCGCTTCACTTTCTTTTAACACTTCCATGGCCTCCGGAAAATAAAACTCATAAAGATTCATAAGAGCTGCCATTAAATGAGAGTTCAATCTATGTTCCGAAAAAATAAAGAGGAGCTATCGATGAGCATGGATGGCGGATATTCTAAATCAAAGTCTTTTCTTGCATGTTTCCCTTATACTTAACTATGGATAGCAAAGCCTCGCAAAAAGCGTTTCAATAACAAAAATCCCATGTAGGGAATTGAAAGTGCGCATGTACGTAAATCCGTAATTCCGTAACCCCCTCTACTTTTTTATTTCAAAGTTCGTTCCGATATCTTACCGTTTTAAACAAACTCCAAAAAATCCGATATGAGTGCGAAAAAGCTTAAGGATTCTGGATAGGCTTAAGACCGTAGCCCCCACTTTAAATGCTTCACTCACTCCATGAGCCTTTCCAGTTCTTTTTTTAAAATCTGGGAACGGTAACCTCCGGGCTACCACCCAAGATTAAAGAATGTGTCGAATCGGTGGATGAGAACTAGTCCAATCCGAAAGATCCTTATAATTAGAAGATCAGAGCCTTGATCGGATCAACCGAACCAGTCTTGGCTAGCCTTCTGAAATTAAAGCCGTACTCAACTATAGCGAACGGGATAGCTCTAAAGCTTGCCAAATAAAATTTTTTATCCAGTAGCGATATTATTGGGGAGCAACTATTTAGCATATCTAATCGCAATCAGCATCTCTTCCACTTTTTTTCTCTGAATTTTTCCATTCAGCCAATCATGTGCGTCGCATACGCATCTTCTTACGCCCATTATGTCGGCTTTAAGGCTCTTTACTGTACTAACGTCCTCTTTGCCCAGAGCTCCAGCCAAAGCAACGGTTAAGCCATATTCATGAGCCTCATCGATTATATCACTCAATGAGTTCGGGCTTAGGTATTGAAAAAGCTTTTTCGAAGCTTTGGTTTTAACATCTATAAGAATTCCATCAGCCCCAGATTCGTAAGCTACGGCTGGCAAGTGAGCTGGGCTTAAGGATTTTATCGGTTCATAGTCCGCATAACCACAGGCTATGATCTTAACCTCAGGGTAAACTTCTTTAACGGCTTTTACAATCCAATCCATAAGGCTTAAAGCTTCATTAAAACTTTTAACTCCAT
>JAWCQS010000176.1:0-2824 GCA_038869655.1 Bathyarchaeia archaeon
TGAAGGGATTGGGTAGCCCTGATTCGCCTGTAGAGATGAAGCCTCTACTGGCTTTTGTGCCAGCAAGCTCTATCGTTGAAGCAGGAAGCCCAAGGCTTTTAGACGTGGGTAGCTCACAAACAGACTAGCGATACGAGCCCCTAATCTTGCTTACGGAAAGCTTTCATCCCTAAGATGGGCAAGTTCATACGCCACAACAAACCTAATATAGGCTTTTTTATCTCTATAATTTAGGGTAAAAGACTTTGAGGTGGACTAAAAAATGAAAGTTGATGATTATGAGGTGCTTGAAGGTTTATACTATACGAAGGAACATGAATGGGTAAAAATTGAGGGAAATAATTGCAGGATTGGAATAACGGATTATGCCCAAAAATCTCTCCATGAGATAGTCTTCGTCGATTTGCCAAAAGTAGGAGCTAAGGTGTCACAGATGCAATCCATAGGTGCTGTAGAATCCGTCAAAGCCGTAGCGGATATATTCTCACCAATTTCTGGCGAAGTGGTCGAAGTTAACGATAGGCTTTTGGATAGTCCAGAATTGTTGAATAAAAGCTCGTATTCAGAAGGTTGGATAGCTTTAATAGCTCCATCGAACCTCGATGAGGAAATCAAAAAATTGTTGGATACAAAAAGTTATTGCGATTACATAAAATCCCTTCTAGAGAAAAAATGATTCCATTAAACCTATTCTATTTTTAAAACACTCTCTTCCCTGTAGCCAGTCACGACCCTCACAAAGCCTCTCAGCTCATCATCCAGCTTTTCATCCCCAGTATCGGTCAGCAACCGTCTATGCTTTAAGGTTGCCAACTTTTGTCTGGTCGCGATTATCACTATATTACTCTTCCCAACTCTTTTAATCACTTTTGGGCTTAACTGCTGATTCCCTCTACCGAATACGTAGCCCTGCCCACCTATGGGCGTCAATATTATTTTTGCCTTTCTTTCATTTTTCAAAAATTTTAAAAGCTCCTCCTCGTTTGTGTCCATCGCCAACAGCTTTTTGTTGAGGATCACATCAACTCCCAGTAAAGTCTTTTTCAACCCGAGCAACTCGTTAATGGCTTTTGTAGTTGTGCCTGGCCCAACTATATAGAGACAATCCTTTTCCATCTCTTCTACAATGTGCTTCGCTATAGCCAGTTTGTTCTCTTCCTCCCCTTCCAGTTGAAAAGTTGAAACCTTTGTTTGCTGAATCGAGTAAGCTTCGTCCGGAGTGAGCAAGTATCCATAAAGCTTTGCTCTAAAATGGCCTTTTCTAAAAGCCTCCTCGTCTATATCCATCACCTCCGCTTCCTTTACTCTAAGCTTTCCGCACAAGAACTCAACAGCTATCTTGGCCGCCTCCCTTGGGTTTATTGCAAAAACTCCACTGTACATCTTAACTCCAGCCGGTATCCCCAAGACTGGCAAACTCATGTCTATCGAATCCATTATGTCCTTCGCTGTCCCATCTCCTCCACAGAAGGCTATCAATTCAACTTTTCTTTCCTTCATATCGCTTACTGCAAGCTTCGTATCATCAGCCGTAGTTTTCTCTTTCCTCTTTCCAATAACTAGGCTTGGTTCGATCCCGCACTCTTTTACCTCATCCTCCCCCATCTTACCTGCGCAGGTGTATATGAGTATAGAGGCATCGATGGCCCTCAATTCTTTAAGGAATTGTTTTGCCCTCAAAGGCGAAACTGGTTTTGCTCCTAGCTTTAAGGCCCTCTCGAGTATAAGCTCTCCATCAGTTCCTTTTAAAGCCACAGACCCTCCCATTCCGGCTATAGGGTTTACGATAAATCCTAAGCTTTTTGAAGCTTTACTCCCATCCTGCAAGTTTTTCCATCTATTCTCCATTCTTCCTCAAATTCCATTTTTTCCTTGATCTTCCTTTTTTCCAGTATCATAAGTCTCTTTACCCTTGCCTCCTCTTTTATATAGTTCTTGTTAGAGACCAGCCATGACCTTTCTCTACTTCCGGGCGCAATCACGTAGGCTGAGATGTAAGCCTCGACTGGTAGATCCATCCTTTTCCTCATCTCCTGTAGTCTTCTTACAACCTCGCGAACAAAGCCTTCTTCGATCAAATCCTTTGAAATTCTAGTATCGACATAAACTCTACCGTTGCTGAAATTTCCCATCGAAAAACCTTTTGGCATCTCCTCTTTAAAAGAAACCATCTCAGGAAGGATTTTGAAGCTCTCATTGTTTATTTTCAACCCATAATGCCCCTTTAGTCTGAAAGACTCAAGGATGGCCTTTCCATCGATTTTCTTCAGCCTCCTCGCTATCCTCTCGGTCATAGCTTTAAAGTTTGGTCCTAAAAATTTATAATTTGGAATCGTAGTTATCTTCTTAAGCTTCTTCTCTTCATCGAGGGTTGAGATTTCTATCCTCTTTGTATTTGCCTGCTCAAGGATTGTACGCTTAAAGCTTTCTATAGTCTCTTTAATCGCTGGAAGATCGCTTACCACGATTATTCGGGAAACTGGTTGTCTGAGCTTTATTTTCTCCGCTTGTCTGGCGCTTGCTGTGGCCGCAACTATTTCTTTCACTATGCTCATCCTTTCCTCCAAAGCGTTGTCGATCAACTCCAGATTGGGCTTGGGCCATCTTTCCATATGAACGCTCTCCTCGGCCGAAGGCTCCGCTGGTTTGATCATTGCCTGATAGAGCTTTTCAGTCAAAAAAGGCATGAAAGGAGCCGCTAGGACTATCCAACTCTTTAAGGCATGATAGAGCGTAGCGTACGCGGCTATCTTGTCCAAACTTCTCTTTTCTTGCCAAAACCTTCTTCTCACGAGCCTTATGTACCAATGGCTTAACTCGTATA
>JAWCQS010000177.1:0-2769 GCA_038869655.1 Bathyarchaeia archaeon
CATGCAAGAAGGATTATCGAATACTGTGAAAATTTACTATCCAGAATTTAATCTAGAAGAATTGATCAAGCGCATAAAGAGAGGAGTAGAAATTATTTTAAAATCTTTACCCATAGAAACTGTAATCCTTTTTGGATCTTATGTCGAAGGAAAGCATACAGCTGCTAGCGATGTAGACCTTTTAATAATCTATGAAAGCCCAAAGAGAAAAAACGATTATAGCATATGCTGGGGCGCTTTCAAAATTCCTCAACTTGAGCTATTCATCTATACGAAATCTGAGTATGAGAAGCTTAGGAAAAGCGGTATAGCGAGGGAAGTTGAGAAAAAAGGGATAATCGTTTGGAAAGCTTCTTAATGATTTTAAAGCCTAAGCCATTTGCCATCTAGTCAAAAAAAGGCTATTAGGAATTTCCTTTGCAGAAGTTTTATTCAAAAAATTATTTTTTCAATTTCTGTAACAACAATTTTTGCATTTTTGATTGCTTCCTCTGCATCACCAATCGCTCTATTTAATCTACCAACATTCACATATCTTTCGAAACGAAAGATAGAATACGAAACTTTTCGTTTCTTATTTATAAACAACTTGTTTCTTTTTTTGCAACAAGCTTTCCGCCGAATAGCCTTTTTAGGAACTTTAGAAAAGGGCGTAGTCATTGGAGGAAGTCGCCAACTCCTAGTGCGACAAGAAAATCAAAATTAAGTTAACGTAATAATGCTTATAAACATGTGCTACATTAAATTGAGTGAAAACAAAGATGAGCACTCCAAAGGATAATAGACTCATAGAAGTGGAGGAAAGCTTAGAAGAGCTTAAGGTCAAAGTTGAATATGAGACCAAAAAGTACAGGATAGGCCACATAGTACTTAAAAAAAAGCCTAGAATCGGGCACATAGCCATAAAACACAGACCAAAGTAGGATCTAAGATGGGTGTAAGAGTCAAGATCAGAGTTGTGGTTGGAAACAAAACTGCTGAAGCCATAACCCTCGTAAACAGCGGGTTCGAAACGGATAAGCCTCAACTCCTCGTCCCACACAATTTTTTGTTGAAAAACAAAATAGACCTAGAGGACCTTGGAAGACCAACGATAACGGAATACGATACGGCAGGCGGCCCAATAACCATGTACATGTACCAAGAAGCCTGCATAGTCAACGTCATCGAAGAAGACAAGGCATCAAAGAATGTAAAAGCGGATCTAGTAATCTCACCGATTGAGAGAGTAGTACTGATAAGCGATGCATTAATCGAAGAGCTAGAATTAATCATATTGAGCCCAAGAAAAGGGCTATGGAAGTTCGCAGAGGATTCTTCACAAAAAGTCAGGCAATCGTACAAGCCACAATACTGGTAAGCAGAATCTTCATGGCTATTCTCAAACGTGAACTTCTCCATGATTAAGTCTTCTTTATCCATTGTGGCCGCTCCGCATCTAGCCTTGCTTATATCCATTCCTATATGTCTCATATTCTCATCTCCTGGCTGGCTTATGGCTATGAGCATTCATTCTTCTAGCCATGATCAATTATTTAGCAGCTCGCTACTCGTCCAGTCACAACTATGATCGCGTAGACCATGTTAACGATGGACTTGCCAGCCTATACACTAATTAAAACATCTTTCATAAAGTCAGAGCCATTCCAGCTATGAATAGGTTTAAATACCGGTTTACTTGTTAACCTCTTTAGTGGTATACTTGAAAAAAGTTAGTTTATACTTAGATGAAGAGTTGTGGACTAGATTTAAAGAGATTGTTTTAGGGAGGCATGGAACATTAAGAAGGTTGAGTAGCGAGGTCGAAAGCCTGCTTCGGACATCCCTAGTCAGTGAGAGTGTTGAGCAGGCCCTTAAGAAAATGGGCATTGACGTGAAGGCTTTCATCTCCCCAGAGGAAGTGAAGCAAAGTAGACCCAAGCTTCGAGGGCAACCCTCAGAGGTTCTCATTCGAGATATGAGGGGGAGACGCATTGCTGAAGGTTTATCTTGATAGTAGCGCTATTGTTAAGCGGTATGTCTCTGAGCTTGGTAGCTCATCAGTGGATCATGTGATTGATAAAGGCTGGGTAGGCGAAGTATCAATCGCACATCCATTTGGAATATTGGAGAAGTGTTAGAAGTGATGAGTGAGAGACGCAGAAGAGGATGGCTTAGCGAAGACGAGTTTAAAAAAGCTTTAGAAGACTTTGCAAGCGAAACTGTAAGGCTATTGCGCTTAAAAGTTCTAGAGATACTTCCAGTTCTAACACCAATGCTCGTTGAAGCATGGCCTCTAATCTTGAGCGAGCAAGTTTATGAAGCTGACGCTCTCCAAATCCGAACAAGCATATACTCTGGTAGTAACGCGCTCCTAACCGGTGACAAGGATTTGATCAACGCTGCATTAAGAGTTGGGTTAAAGGCTGTAAATGTTGAAGACGAAGACGAAGTTAAAGAGTTATTTAAATGAAAAGTTAGAAAAGGATTGAGCAAGGAACTCAATACGCTTCAGCGGTTGGATGAATTGCGTACCAGCCTTTAGACTTTTCATATGAGCGCATGAATCGTTCGAATGCTTTATACCATATCAGCTATCATATCATTCGCCTATTAGATTATGCGATACCTGTCCAAGATGTATTTTCCGAAATCATGCCATAGCAAAAACAATACAAAAATATACAACATGCTAATAAACCTATAAGGCAATAGCTAGAAGAAGACCATAAAACCAGAGGAGGGACTCAAGCAATAAAGAATTAAGCCACAAAGCAGAAGTTTAAAAAA
>JAWCQS010000178.1:0-2762 GCA_038869655.1 Bathyarchaeia archaeon
TGGAGGATGATGTTTATCATCCTTGTCAAGCGATGGCTGATCTTCAAGCAATAGACGAACATATTGGAAAATTCCAAGGAAAAAAGTATGTCATGTCTTGGGCTTTCAGTGAGGGTTTGAAGCCGTTAGCTGTCCCCCATAGCTGTATTCTATCGGCTACGCAGATGGGTATGGATGTTGTATTAGCCAGGCCTAAAGGGTTCGAATTGGATGATAGGATAATAAAACAATGTAAAGAAAATGCTGACCGCTATGGAGGCTCGTTTTCTGAGACAGAAGACATGAATGAAGCTTTCGAGGGAGCACACATAGTATATCCTAAAAGTTGGACAGCAAGAGCCGCATTACCAGGTCCATGGGGTGGTCCTCCCCAACCTGACAAAGAATTAGCATTGGAACTGGCTAGAAAAAATAGATCTTGGATATGCGATACAGAAAAGATGGATAAAACAGCCAATGCCATATATATGCATTGTCTGCCGGCTGATCGCGGTATGGAAGTAACGGACGAAGTAATAGATGGCCCTCAAAGCATTGTATTCGACCAAGCAGGCAACAGATTACATGCTCAAAAAGCCATAATGGCAATGATAATGTAAACTCTATTTTTTTATTCCGTTTTAGATTTTCAAGTACTTATAATAGAAAACATCAATAATGTCGAAGTTAAATTCCGGGTGAAAGCCATCTTGCCGTATGTAGACCTTCACGGGAAAGATTTTATAACAACTCAAGAGTGGAGTAGAGAGGAATTAGATTTTGCCCTTGAACTTTCTAAGGATTTAAAAAGAAAGTATTATTCTGGAAGCGTTCCTGAACTTTTGAAAAATAAAACTTTTTTCATGCTGTTCTACAATACCTCTACTAGAACTCGTGCTTCCTTTGAAGCAGCTATGACTTATTTAGGGGGGCATGCGCAATTCATAGACATTGCAACAACTAGGGCTGGAGAAGGGGAGACTATAAAAGACATAGCAAAAATGTATGAGCGTTATGGACATGGATTAGGTATAAGAATCCTTGAATCAGCCGTCAATTATGAGTATGGAAAAGGAAATGCGGTGATTCGTGAATATGCGAGTTATGCGAAAATACCAGTTGTAAACATGGCCGATGATATGTACCATCCTGCTCAAGGCTTAACAGATCTATTAACATTCCAAGAAAAGTTTCCGAAGTATGAAGGAAAGAAGTATGTGATTATGTGGGCTTATTCGAATAAAATTCGCTCTTGGGGGAGCATTCAAGAAGAAATGCTCATAATGACTAGATACGGAATAGACGTTACTTTAGCGTATCCAAAAGGTTTTGATGTTGATGAAAGTTTAATTAAGCAAGCGAAAAATAACGCTGATGAGAGCGGATGCAGCTTTGAAATTCTACATGATTATAAAGAAGCGTTAAGGGGCTCTAATGCTGTATTTCCAAGAAATTGGGCAAGTTACGAATGCGTCATGACTGGCTTAAATAGGTTTGGAAAAGAAAATGAATTGGCTTTGCATGAAAAATATAAGGACTGGAAATTAACAAAAGAGCTTGCCGACTTGATGGATAGGAGAGGCATAATCATGCATGTACTACCTGTTTTTAGAGGCGAGGAGGCTACCGATGAGGCGATGGATAGTCCAAACTCTGCAATATACGATCAAGCTGAAAACAGACTTTTTACGCAAATGGCTGTGCTTTCATTAATCATGGGAGGGAAATAAGTAAGCTACAACCACTGGATACATGGAATTCTTTATTCATATTTTAAATTACGTTTGGGCGCACGCAATTATGTAATGTATCTTTCCTTTCGCTCCTCCTTTTCTTCCTTCCTAGCTCTTTTAATCATTCTAGCCTGCAGTTGTTCTAACTTTTCTATCTTTTCTCTCATCTCTTCTATTTTTTTATCAAGATCTTCTAAATTGATATCCAAGCCAAGCATTTGGCTTACTACATAAATGGCTGATCTAGCAGCCTCTAAATCTGGGTATACTCCTCTAGTAGAACTTAGCAATCCTATGCACTTCATTTTTCTTTGAATTCCTAACCCCAGAATTACTCCACAAGCTCCAGTTACACTACCCCCTTTTGCTATCTTCACACCGTATTTCGCCACATCATTAGCTGTAACGTTACCGTCAACTACAGCATAAATTGTTCCAACATCTCTTTGAAAACGTGTACTGTATCCTCCAATACTTATTATCTTTTCGCATCCAAATCTTCCAATAAAATCTAAGACGGCCTCAGCGACCTCGTACTGGCCAAGCACATTGGGTTGGGCATCTCCTGTAAGCAGAATAAGGTTTGGGTCATCCCTTAAATGAGCGTAAAATTCATACTTGGGGAGAGAGAAGGTCCCGTCTAGATTTATGTTTATTCCCAAATTTCCGTCGGCAAAGGTTAAATGTGTTGAATAAAGCTCAGCAAATTTTATAGGTTTTAGTTTTTCAATCATATACTCTAATGAAGTTTTACCAACGTATCCTAGACCAGGAAGACCTTGGATCAGGACTGGATTTCTTGCTTCTATTTTACTTAATTCTAAAATTTTAATTCCTAAAGGAATGAGTTATCCCTCCATTTCTATTCGTATTCATCCGCCTTGAACCCAATCGTTACTAGGACAGGCTCTTCTAGCTTCTTGGCATAAAAAGCTCGCTAATTTATGCGAGTTTTTTTCTTTACAGAGAGAGGAAGCTTTTCCACAAATGCTTGATTCTTTTTTACAGAAATCGCAATCATTTTTAATGCAAAGCGAAGATATAAATTCG
>JAWCQS010000179.1:0-2751 GCA_038869655.1 Bathyarchaeia archaeon
AACGACATTCCTATTAATTAGAGAAAGTTTTTCTGTTAAATTCATAAGCAATCACATCCTCACTTCACGAAGAGGCTTAGGATTTAAATTCTAAGTTAAATTGTGAACATGAGCTATTAAAGTAATGCTTAAAAGTCTCTTATAACAATTTTTAAATTGGAGTTGGCGGCCATAGCTAGGAGCTAGGACCCGTTCCCATTCCGAACACGGAAGTGAATCTCCTAGGCGATTCGAGTGGTAGTATGGTGCGAAAGCCCATGCGAAACTCGAACAGCTGCCAACTCCAACTTAATGCCAAAATAGATTGGATAAGTAAGGTTTATAACTTTCGAAATCAATCTTCTTTAGTCGTTTGGTAGCCGGTGTATCGAAATTATGGATTCAATTTTTAAATTACAACTTTTCCCATTTGGAAAAGAAACAGACCTTAGCAATATATTTACTATAATATTTTATCTTTTATTCATCGTATTCATCTTCTTTGGGCAAAAAATTCAAGTTAGGATGATGCTGTGGGAAATAAGCGGAGCTTTAAAAAAATTAGAGTACATGAAAAATGAGGGAAGGGAACTTTCGATCAAAACTATAAAAGAGATAGGTAAGCCAAAAGAAGATCCTACCCCTTCCATAAACATTTTGCTCGAACAATTTTTAATTACTCCAGTGGACATGGATCCTGCCGGAATAGTTTGGAAACTGGACCACCTTTTAGACGTTAGGGAAAATAAATTTAAAGATGACGTAAGAAGAATTGCGCCTGAAGCTGACGATGCGCAGTTGAACAACCTAGAAAACTTGGTGGAAGCTTCTTTAGCTTTGAATACCCTTTACAGAATAATTAGACATTATTATTTACTAGGAAAAAAAACGATGAGTTTTTACATAATTCTGCAAATACAGATGTTGCTCCCGATCATAATGCAAGAGGCCGAAGCCATCAGGGGAGCTTTAAAGGCCTTTGCGCAAGGGATGCCAATAGGTGATGGAATAGGTGCTTTAGTGGCGTCGAAGTTGATGCGAAATAACATGAAAAGGAAGATGGAGAAAGACATCATCGTTTCTGAAACGATCATCGAAGGAAGGAGGGCTATAGCCTTAAAGGCTGAGGGCCCTGGAGGAAACGTTGGAAAGCCTGGAGATGCAGTTAAAAGATTGGTCGAAGAAAATGAAGGAAAACTTGCTATGGTGATAATGGTGGATGCAGCCGTTAAATTCGAAGGTGAAGCTACAGGAGAGATAAGCGAGGGAATTGGTGCAGCTATAGGAGGTATCGGAACCGAGAAGTATAAGATAGAGGAAGAGGCCGCCAGATACAAGATACCGCTTCATGCGATCATAATTAAACAAAGCGTTCAAGAAGCAATAACTCCAATGAAAAAAGAGATATTTGAATCCGCTGAAAAAGTTTTAGAGAGGATAAAAAAATTGATTCTAGAGAGGACCAAAGAAGGAGACGCCATCATAATAGCCGGGATAGGCAATACTGTAGGAATAGGTCAATAGACAAGGTAGATGAAAGTGGAGAAGAAGCCTGGAAAAAGTTATGTATACATAACTATCGTATTTAGTTTAATAATTCTAATTTACTCAATCTGGTTATTGCAATCTTCGTTTACGAGTTATTTAGAAGGTCGCTTTGAAAACTTCTACTATGGATTGATAGCCGGCTCGATAGGTATTGCCTTGGCCGTAATATCCTTGGTACAGATAAGGAAAAAGCTGGAATTTTTTTACACTATGAGTAAAACGATTACGACCATTTTATGCGAAAAATGCGGGTTCAAAATAATCAGGGAATTCAATGCCGGAGACTATATTCATAAGCAGATTGGCAAATGCCAACGATGCGATGGGGAAATGTACATTTCAGCTATTTTTGCTGAGGAAAGAAAGAAAAGGATCGTTTAACTGCCTAAGGGCTACGTTATAACTTCACAGCCATCACTAGTAACTATAACTGTATGCTCAGCTTGAGCAACCGGCATTCTATTGGCTTCAACCAACACTGGATAAGCCATAACGCATTTCGAAGTCAAAAGTTCATCAAAACATTCATCGAATTTTCCATCAAAAAATTCTTTCTTTAACCATCTTCTTGTGAAAGGAAGAGTTTTAAAATTTTCTCTTATATAATTTATCAGTTGCTTACTGGCCTGAGATTTAGCACCCTTTTCCTTGATATACTTAAAAATATGGGCTTCTTTTAAATCGTTAACTCTTCCAGCTCCACTGCTTAAGGTTGCAAAAGGCTCTATTGCATAAATTTCTCCAACCCTAATCTTTGAAGAGATTAAAGTAGAAACATTGGGAATACTTTTTCCAGCATGGAGAGTATACCTTTCGATCGAATGTCCGGTTAGGTTTTGAATCGGTTTATACCCATAATCATTAATCGTTTTCTGGATTATGGATCCTATATCTGAATTGCGAATACCTGGTTTTAAATTCTTAATGGCTTTGTCAAGCGATTCTTCTACAGCCTTTATCAATGGAAGAAGCTCTTTGTTGAAGCAAACCGTGATTGCCGTATCGGCTATGTAACCTTCTACATGAACGCCAATATCTATCTTAACTATGGAGCCTTCGGGTAGCCTCGAAGGATCGTTTATGGGCGGAGTGTAATGGGCTGTAACTTCATTTATGCCCACGTTGCATGGAAACGCTGGTTTTCCGCCCAACTCGATTATCGTCCTTTCTATTTTTTCGCATAGCTCCAAAACACTCATGCCTTCATGAACTATACTCCTACTC
>JAWCQS010000180.1:0-2749 GCA_038869655.1 Bathyarchaeia archaeon
GAGACAATAGTATTGCAAATTTTATCAAGTTCTTCATCTTTGCAAACGATTTCCAATTTAACTTTAGGGATTAGGTCTATTTTGTATTTTTCTCCTCGCCATTGTTGTTCTATGCCACCTTGTTTTCCATATCCACTTACTTCAGTTATCGTAAGTCCAGAGCACCCAATTTTCTCTAATTCCGTCTTAACTAAAGATAGTTTTTCAGGCCTTATTATTGCTTCAACTTTTTTCACTTAAACCACCTCACCTTTATTTATTTTTTCTTCAATATTATAATGTGTAGGCTTTCTTATAACAAATTCAGGATAAGCAGAGTCTCCGTGTTCTCCTATATCTAATCCTTCAATTTCTTCTTTTACTGAAACTCGAATCCCAATTGTAGATTTCAGTATAATCCAGGCAAACCCAGAACTTAAAGATACAAACATTCCAACGGCGATTATACCTGCTAATTGAGCTGAAAGCAGTTTTAATCCACCACCAAAGAAAAGACCATTACCTGTTGTTATACCTATTATTTTATCTTTTCTTCTTTATCGTACTTTGGAAAGAATTCTTTCGAATCAAAAAAATTCAGGGGATTTATCAACAATTGCCCAGTTCTTCTTCCGTACAAAGGTGATTTGTAGCTAAGAACTCCTCTCTCCATCATTCCCATACTTGAACCGCATAATATCAGTAGAATATTTTTGTCCTTTAAGTATTCGTCCCATCCCTTTTGGAAGATCGATGGTATTGATTTATTTGACATGATCAGGAATGGAAATTCATCTAAAGTTATTACGATCCTTTTTTCAATCTTGTTTTTAAGATATTCAAACATCTGGATCCAGTTTTCAAACCCTCGATTTACTAAAAAACCATCATTAAAGAATTCACCAATTTTTCTAGATATTTCGTTTAATTGTTCTCTATCGCTTCTTCTATCAGAAAGAAAGTATACATGTGGCTTATTTTTTGAAAAATTTTTTATCAGTTCAGTTTTTCCAACTCTTCTTCTTCCATAGATTACGATAAACTCTGGTTTATCTGAGTTAAACCTTTCTTCAAGCACTTTCATTTCATTTTTTCTGTTTATAAATTTGTCTATCATATATTAGACTAATATATTTTAGACTATTTAAAGATTTCCTTTCAATAACACAGCTGTGCTTTCCCATAATTATTTTGCATCCGAAAACAGAATTTATATCTCCAATACTTTCTTGATGTATTCAGCTATCTCCCTGCTTTTCATAGAGCTTAATGAAATCGCTCTTCCTCCTTTATGCAATATAATATGGCCTTCTTTAACCAATTCCCCTATGCATTTCCTAATCCTTTTTCCATTCCCTTTTATCTTTTTGCTAACCCAGTTAACAAGCGTATCCATGGGAAGGTATTTGGCTTCCCAGCAATGCTTCCTTAGAAGGCGATGCATTAAATCAGCCTTGATTTCCTCATCGCTTATTTCTTGTTCAGCCATTAAGTTCACTTATAATACCTTTAGAAGTCAAAGTATATATACTTGTTTTTCCAATAAAACTTTAGATGGCTATGCCAGAAGAATTGTATACGAAGAAAGAATACCAGTCTTTGTTGTTAAAGACGCTTGGAGATTCGCCAAAATTAAGGATAATAGACTTTTTCATAGACAATCCTCTCTTCGACTTTACGAAGAAGGAGGTTATAGAAGCTTTAGGAATGAGCAAGCAAACCTTCTACAAGTACTTTGTTGACATAGAAAAGTATGGAATCGTTGCTGTATCAAGAAAAATAGGTAGGGCTAAGCTTTACAAAATTAACCTTTCAAATCCATTGGTTAAAATGCTAAAAGAGTATGAAATCCAGCTTTCTTTGCAGATAGCTGAAAAAGAAACTGAAAAGCAGGCTCAAGCTGTTGCATTGAGAAAATAACTGTTTCTTATCTTTTATCCTTTTTCAGGGAGTTTTCAAGATTCATTAATAGATCCATATAGCTAAGATCTTTAAGCAATAGACTTCATAACTTTCCATTTCTGCTATGACTTGCTTTAGAATTCATCTCTAAACTCCATATCTTAAGTGTATTATTATGCATGCTATGGTTATAAAGGCTTTATAATTCTTCTTTCAACAGCCGATCTTATTCTTTTATAAAGCTTAGCCTTGTAGAGTTCACAAGTATGTCAGGCTCTATATGCATGTATGATAGCTTATTCCTTATAGCTTCGTTATCGTATGCTGAATCTGCATAAAGCTCCTTTGGGGCCTCTCCTAAGCTCTCTAAAAGCTCGTTAAAGCGCTTAGAGTCATGCTCGTTTCCAGGTCCTAAAGCTAAGCTTAAGGGCATAGAGCCTTCATCTACGCATACATGGATTTTTGAGCCTTTTTTATGCTTAAAGCCATCGTAGCCTACAGATTCTCCCCTTTTTTAGCCTCTATCGTGAAACTATCTACGCATACTCTATCATGGCTTCTTATGGACGCTATAGCCTTGAATATTCTTTCCCAAACTCCTTCTTTTTGCCAACGCTTAAGCCTTTTCCAGCATGTTTTATAAGAACCATAGCGAATTGGCATGTCCATCCAACGGCAACCAGTAGTTAAAACGTATAGAATTCCATTTATAGTAAGCCTATCATCGGCCCTAGGTCTTCCAGTCTTGGCCTTAGGAGGCAAAAAAGGCTCAATGAAAGCCCATTCTTCATCAGAGAGCTTATTCTAAGCAAGACTTAAATAATTTGGAGATGAGTTTTAAAGAAGGAAAATATGTTACGAGTGTGCG
>JAWCQS010000181.1:0-2741 GCA_038869655.1 Bathyarchaeia archaeon
CATCGGAACCTTCGCAATTTTGGGAGGAATATTCGGACCTGAACTTTTTCCGTTGCCATTGACTGCAGCCATGATTCTGTGGATAAATCTGGTTACAGATGGAGCACCAGCAGTTGCGCTGTCAACCGACTCCCCTGATGTAGATGTTATGGAAAAGCCACCCCGTAAACCTGAAGAAGGAATAATGCATGGAATGGGGGCATTCATCATAATGTCCTTTATACTGCAAGCAGCCGGAACATTCCTCGTTTTCTGCTTAGAATATTACGTCTGGCCTTCGCATGGCTTCGGAACCCTTGAAACATATAGAGAGGCTACCACGACAGCCTTTGTACAAGCAGCAATATTTGAGCTTTTTGTTGTTTGGAACTGTCGTTCAGAGAAACAGAGCGTTTGGAGGATGGGCAAAAAAGCCCTTCAAAACAAGTTCTTCGTCGTAGCGGACTTAGCCTCTATAGCCCTAACTCTTGGAATAACTTATATACCAATAACTCAGCAGCTGTTCCACCTTTCTGCTCTGAGCTTGACAGACCTTGCATATGTTATAGGTGTGGCCAGCTGGGGGCTATTCGTCTTCCCAGAGATTCTAATGGGAAGAAAAATCTGGAAGTGGTATTAATCCCTAGAAAGGCATGACTCTGGCACTCTCCACAGCTAAAAGCCGGAAATGGAGAGAAAAGGATTAATCTTACCTACAACGGCATAAAAGAACCTGAATTGGTTTATTCACTATAAAAGGTTTAAGCTTTGGTCAATATAGCTCCAGATGGATGGAGACGTAAAGCTGTTGATGACTATTCCGGGCGTAAGCTATTAGATAGAAAGGTTCGCTATGGAGAGAAGCTATGCTCTTACGCCTAGACTGTACCTTCAATAAGAGCTTCAGGAAATCGAGTTTGGCATGATTTTTAGCTGAAAGGAAGGGAAAGCGAATAGCCATAGTCGTTACGGCTAGAAAAGCTATTGTTATGCTACACTAATGCTTTATTTAAAAACTGATTGCTAGTTTTTGAATAGAGGAATAACTTTTTCTCCTAGAACCTTTAGTTCTTTAACAGCCTTTTCATACTCAATGTAAGTGTTCGATACTATTATTTGAGTCAAACCTTTTTCAACAATTTTTGCTATCCTTTCTATACAGAAATCTATGTTCCCAGTTATCGAAAAGGCATCTATCATCTCATCCTTTACAAGTTCATAGGCTTTTTTAAAATCTTCTTTTAATAAAGCCTCCTTGACTTTTTCCACATCCTCTTGCTTAATTCCATGACGAGCTTGGACTTCTCTGGATGAACCGCCCGAAATCAAAGCAACTATCCATCTAGCAGAATTTCTTGCCTCAAAAGAATCACTTGAAATCCCAACTTGAGCGCATGTAGCCACATCGAAGCTTCTATCAGATCTAACAGAAGCTTTTAATCCAACCTTAACGTTTTTTAATGATAGCTCAACTTCGTCTGGATGGGAAGCATCAATGATCACTCCATCCCCTATTTCTCCAGCCAGTCTTAGCATAAGAGGGCCCCTCGCACCTATGTAGATCGGTATCATGCTTTTCGGAGGATGGATTAACTGAAAATTAGATACATTCAAGATTTCCCCTTCAAAATCGAACCTTCCTCCAATCAAAGCTTTTCTAATTAATCCTACAGACTCTTTCATCATTTTTAAAGGGGCTTCTCTTATTATGTTCAAAGATTTCATGGTGGCGTAATCACCAGCAGCGATTCCTAGAACAGCCCTTCCGTTAGAAATTTCATCCAAAGTTGCTATAGAAGAAGCCGTAACCAATGGATGTCTCAGGTAGGGATTGGTCGTGCATGGCCCAAGCTTAATTCTTTTCGTTTTTACAGCCGCCAAGGATAGGGTTGAGTAGAGCTCTCTTATATTGGGAAATTCAGCAACCCAACCAAAGTCGAAGCCATATTGCTCAGCGAGGCTTAAATACTTCGTTAGATGGCTTACAGGCCAAAAAGGAGTTACTACAACTCCAAACTTAACCAAGCGTTTGACCCCGCTATTCGAACAAATTTCGATTAATTTAAATTAAAGTCTAGTTAAATACTTATCTCCAAGTTTAAAAAATCTTTGAAGGCGATCTTGCATGTACTTGACTAAAGAGGAAGAAAGAATGCTTGATGGAGATTTCGGAGAAACAATGGCTTGGGCTATGGATGCTCTAATCAAGATGGGGGACATCTTTAACGCTAAAAGAATGATTCCGATCAAAAGCGCCCACTGCAGTTGTACAGCTTACTCGGTCGATGGGAAAGGCGCAGTGCTGGAATTCATGAAAGACATAGCCAAGTCCAATTTAAAGGTGAAAATTCCAAGCACCTCTCAAGTGATTTCCATCGATTTGGAAAGATGGAAGGAGATGAGAATTCCAGAAGAATTGGCTAGAAAACAGATAGAATTGAGTGGATACCATGAAAGCATTGGAATTTCCCCTACATGGACCTGCTCACCTTACTTAGTGGGAAACGCTCCAAGTAAAGGGCTTGATGTGGCTTGGTGCGAGTCCTCAGCAATAATTTATGCGAACTCAATGCTAGGAGCGCGTACAAATAGAGAGTGTTGCCAAAGCGCTCTGTTTTCAGCATTAACTGGAAGGGTAGCCGAGTACGGATATCATCTAGACTATAACAGAAAGGGCCAATTATTGGTTAAAGTTGATTTGAAGCTCGAGAATCCTAACGACTTTGGAGCATTGGGATACTATGTTGGAGAAGTAGTCGGTC
>JAWCQS010000182.1:0-2739 GCA_038869655.1 Bathyarchaeia archaeon
TTTAGCAAAAAAACAAATATATAACAGGGGTCTAAAAAAGGGAACTCTTCATTTGAATGGATTTATAGAAACGATGGATGAGAAGAATCCACAAGTAAACGATGGAGCTGTATATTATGAAGATGAAAGAATAGTTGAAGTTGGAAGTTCTGACGAATTAAAAAGAAAATATCTGCAAGCTGAAACGATCAATGTTGAAGGCAAAGTAATCATGCCTGGTTTAATAAGCTCCCATTCCCACCTCTATGGAATCCTTGCTCACGGAATACCTTTTAAAGATGGTGCGAGATCCTTCATAGAAATTCTAGAAAAGTTTTGGTGGCCCTACGTAGAAGATAAGCTGAACAAAGACTTGATCTATAAAGCTGCTTTAGCATCAAGCTTAGAGATGATAAGATCAGGAACTACTTGCACAGTCGATATTTTAGAGGCGCCTTACGCTATACCTGGAGCCTTAGAAGCTGAGGCTAAGGCTTTAAAGGAAGTGGGAATGAGGGCAATCTTGTCTTTTGAAGCGACTGAAAGGGTAAGTAAAGAAAATGGGAAGTGGGGAATTCAGGAAAACTTAGATTTCATAAAGAGTTGGAACTATAAGGATGAGTTGATTAAAGGGATGTTTTGTACTCATACAACCTTTACATGCTCAAAAGAATTTCTAGAAGAAGTAAGGAGGTTGGCGAGCAATTATAATACTGGAATTCATATACATTTAGAGGAAGGTGCGTTTGAAACTATGCACTCGATCGTGAAGTATAGAAAGCTTCCAGTAGAATTCTATGAAGAGATCGGATTTCTAGGCCCTGACGTTTTGGCATCTCAATGCGTGCACATAAAGCCAAAAGAAATTCAAATATTCAAGAAGTATGATGTAAAAGTAGCCCACATGCCCTTAAGCAACCTTGAGGTCGCAGGAGGTATAGCTCCGATCCCTCAGATGCTCGATTCTGGCTTAACGATTGGCTTGGGAACCGACGGCTACATAGTTGATATGTTTGAAGTGATGCGTTCTGCTTTCCTGATCCATAAAGGCTATCTGCAGGATGCGCTTGTTATGCCAGCTTCAACGGTCTTAAAGATGGCTACTATAGACGGAGCAAAAGCTGTTGGGATGGAAAAAGATATAGGATCGATTACACCCGGCAAAAAGGCGGACATCATAATACTAGACCCAAGATTACCTACCCCTGTCACGACGAGCAATTTCTATGATCAACTAGTAGTCTATTGCGATGGAAATTTTGTCGACACTGTCATCATAAACGGAAAAACGGTAATGCGCAATAGAAAGTTAGTTTCGATAGATGAAGAGGAGGTCAAAGAGGGGTGCAAGGAAGCGGCCTTGGAGCTTTGGAAATATTGTGGGAGTTAAAAAAGTGGCTTCATCGCTTATAAAGGGTAAAAGTTCTACCCCTTACATCGACCAACTTTGATCCAGTTCTTTTCGCGATGACTTCTGCGATTTCATCCACAGAACGCTCTTGGAGGAAGAATTTTTGAACTTTTAATTTAATCAATTTCTTTGCTTTTAACTGTTTGTCGACTTGCTCCATCAACCCTTCATCTATTCCTCTTTTTCCTATCCAGATCGTCGTGTTTATAATGCCAGACTTTTTGAGCAAATTTTTAATCCTTTTCTTTTCAATTTTTTCTCTTTTATTGCTGGATACCTCATTATTAATCCGCAATCTAGACAATTAATCACCACAGTTGTTCCTTTTTCAGGTCTAATCCTAACCTTACAATTAACTCCTGGAACCAATAAATTTCCGCATGATTTGCAAACAAATCTTCTATACTCTCTAGGTATTCTTACTTTGCTCCTCATACTTATCCTTTTGGCCAGTTCTAAATAACGCCTAGCCAAAGATTTATTTTCATGGAAGATTTTGTTGGCGAGCCTAAACAATAAGTCTATCCTTTCTTTGGCAATTTCTTGTTCCTTTTTCTTCAACCTTTGCATGAATGAATTCACTGTTAAAGTAACGGGTTATAGTTTATTTTCATGAGCGAGGTAATATAAATTACTAGCACATGTTTGATACTTGGTAATCTTGGTTTCGGAAAATACATCTTGGACAGGTACCATATAATCCAATAGGCGAATGATATGATACCTGACATAGAGGTAATAAACTTTCAACTACTTAAAGCTTCTTCCAATATGCCAGTTACGACTGTATGCAAAGCTTTTGGCATTGCTAGAAGCGTATTCTACTACAGAAAGCATAGGTATGAGCGTTATGGGCTATTGCGATCAATATCTAAGAGGCCCAAGCATACTAGAGCCATCGGCAAAGAGATAATAGCCAAGATAGAAGAAATGCGTAAGACTAATGGATGGAAAGCTAGTCGCATAGCTAGAGAGTTGCTTAAGCAAGGAGTAAGGCTTTCTGAAAAGACTGTAAGAAAGTATATTCCTAAGAAAATTGAAATAAAGCCAGTTAAGAAATTTAAAAAGGAATATGAAAAGCTGGAGCAACTGCAATTAGACGTGAAAGGGCGCATCTATATAGGAAAGAATAAGCTTTATCCTATAGGCGTGATAGATAGAGGTACGCGAGTAGCGTTAAGCGAGTTAAAGCATTCATTCAAGGCTGATAGCGTAATAGCCTTATGCAAGCAATTCATCGGTTCGTACGGAAAGCCTAAAGCAATAAAGACTGATAACCATAGCGTATTTAGAAGTAAACGATTCAATGCTTGGCTTGAAAGGAATGGCATAGCGCATAAGTACATCAA
>JAWCQS010000183.1:0-2723 GCA_038869655.1 Bathyarchaeia archaeon
ACATTTGATTAAAACTAAGCGAAATGATGGAGAGAACGCATTAAAGGGTATAGTTGTTCGACACAGCATCTCCAAACAAAAAAATATAATGAAGTACCGACTAATGGAATTTTATTAAAAGGATAATAATACCTACGTACATGAACTCCACCTACAATCTCTTCTTTAACTTGGTTGTCACCCTTTCTAGCAATTAGGAATACTTTATGCCCAGCATCAATGAGCGCTTTAGTTTCTTTTTTAACACGGATATCTGGAGGAAACGTATTGCCGGATAGCACCATCAAAACATTCATACGTCTTTTTCAACTCCCTTTCATAACTTGGAGCAAAATTTTTCTAATCTTTTTGCTAGCATCTTCTTGACCAAGGATATTTAACCATCAATTTCTAAGTGAACATAAGTTTATATCTTCATATTGAATTTTATTCCTAGGAACTCTGAAAAATTAAGTAATTTTTATGCTCTTATTAAGAGTGCTCCATCCATCTTTGGGTATGAATACCACCAGCGTTTGCAAGGTGACATATCTTCATCGCCTTTATGTATAAGCTTTTGGCAATAAAAATATTGACTTTTATACATTTCTAAGCCATTCTTATGATTCTTGTATCCGGTTTAATAGTCCATTCTATAAAGCTTTATCTAGCGAGAAGCGTAAAACTTTTCCAAGTAAGCAACAAGATGGCCTAAAGGCCATAAGTGTAGAGCTTGTAAAAAACTTTGACAAGACTCATGCGCCTTAGAAGCTTTCTTATGCTACGCATTTTTGTAAGCCTCCATAACTTTATCTTCATACAATTCGAAAATAAATTTTTTAAGGGCATGCTCTTTGACTTTCTTGCCTTCTTTATAGGCAACATCTACGTTTTGTGATAGCTCCAACAGGATCTCCTTTAAGTCCGAATAGTCTTTTATCGTTCGGCATTTTCCTTCAAAAGCTTTTACTACGTTATGCAAAGAAGAGGTTATGACTACGACCATACTTGAGTGCGCATACATGTACGGCTTATTCGGATTAGCGTATTTGTGGAACCAATGTTTCTTCCAGGGTAGCAAGCCAACATGATACTTCGACATAACGTTATAAAGCCTTAAGTGTGGAATGAAACCTTCAGAAAGTATCATGTCCTTAGAAGATAGACTTGAATCACCTATGACGACAAGGCGTATTCCTAGATCTTTGAAAACTTCAATTAATCCTTTAGTGTTTCGAAAAGGCCTAGATTTTGAAATTCTCTCGCTACCAAAATAGACAGCAGTAAAGATTTTATCCTTCTCCTTAGAAAGCTCTGCTTTAGATAATTCAAATAACGAGGGATAATTTGGTACAACATAGGTCTTAGCACCAAGCTTTCCATAAATTTCAGAAATGCTATCGCTAACGGTTATGACTGGGGCTTTTTCACAAATTTCGCGTTCCCAAGCGCTCCATCTCCATACTTCGTATCTTCCTTTAATTTCATCAATTATATTATGACTACACTCAACATCACTTTTCTTCTCCAATGAAACAAGCTCATGGTCGTCAAAAACGAAAGGATGACCCGCATCGCAAACCATTTTAGCTGCAAAAACATTATGTGCATGAATAATGTCAGGATTTATTTTCTCAATAACTTTTCTCAATTTCTTTTTAAACTGTCGAAAAAATGGCTGAAAACCCAACCTTACACGGGGCTTCCATGGCACATAATACAAACAATCAAAAACTTTTTCATGCAAAGCAAAATCATTAAAGCCAGGACCGACAAAAAACGTTTTCCACCCACGCTTCTTAGACAAATACGCCATCTTTTCAATTCTGGCATCTGGAAGAGGAGCATCGCTAACATGCAGAGCCTTCATACTGATCATCTCAAAAACGTACTTGTAATAATGCTGGCCATTTTCTCCGAAGCTCTTCCATCTCCAAATGGGTTTGGAAGCCTTTCTAGCCTTTTCTTTATTGCCTTTTCGTTCCTTATGACCTTATTTATGCTTTCTATTATTTTCAGTTTATTCGATCCTACGAGATGATTGGCTCCAAGTTTGATAGTTTCTATCCATTCAGTATTTTCCCTCAAGGTGATACAAGGAGTCTTTAGCAAGTAAGCCTCTTTCTGCACGCCGCCTGAATCCGTCAAGACTATCTTAGCGCCTCTTTCTAGCATAAGCATATCCCAGTAAGCCACTGGCTTTATTACTCTAATGCTTTCAACAAGCCTACTCCATAGATCAAATTCCTTTAGGCGCCTCTCCGTCCTTGGATGGCATGGAAAAACTAAGTCCTCTAGCTCATGGAAAGCCTCAACTATGCTCTTAAGCCTAGCTGGATCATCTACGTTTTCAGCTCTATGAACCGTAGCCAAAAAATACTCCTTAGACTTTAAATCTAATTCCTTTAAAATTTTTGATTTACGTTCAGCGATCTTTAGATTTTCCTTTAAGGCATCCACCATAACGTCGCCAGTCAAATGAACGCCCTCAATTATTCCTTCATTCTTAAGGTTTTTGATTGCAGTTACAGTTGGGCAAAAAAGTAAATCGGAGCAATGATCAACTAGGATTCTGTTTATTTCTTCAGGCATAGTTTTGTTAAAACTTCTCAATCCAGCTTCTACGTGAGCAATCTTAATGCGTAACTTAGAGGCTGCTAGAGCTCCAGCCAGAGTTGAATTGGTATCCCCAAAAACCAAGACTAGACCAGGGTTCTCTTTTATTAAAGTCTTCTCCACTCTTT
>JAWCQS010000184.1:0-2704 GCA_038869655.1 Bathyarchaeia archaeon
TAAAGATACGGTTTCAGCTATATTTACATCTTCTTTTATTCCAAGAGCTTTCATTATGGCTGTAAAAGGAAGGTCTTGGGGAACTCCAGGTATCGATACGTATACAACTCCGTCACTCTTCATCGTAACTTCAATTCTTGCCCTAAACCCTACAGCCGTAGAGAATATTTTTGCTTTATAAACTAAAGAAGCCCCACTTTTTTCGATATCTATCAAGATTCTGTTTGGCGCCAAATCTTCGAGTGCGACTATAACCCTTTCTGAGCCGTTTATAATGAAGTATCCTCCAAGATCTAGCGGATCTTCACCGACACTTAATAGATCTTCAGAGCTTAACTTTGAAAGGGGGCATATCTTCGATTTAAGCATCACTGGAAAATCGCCTATGTATACGAATTCTCGGTGTCCCTCTTTATTGTCTATAACTGGTATCATCTCCAGATAAAGTGGGGACTCGTAGGTAAGGTTCCTAACACGTGCTTCATTCGGAAAAATTTGACGCTCGGATCCGCCTAATTCTATAACCCTAGGAGTACCTATCTCTATTTTCCCAAGCTTTATTTTGAATGGAAATTCTTCCACTTCTAAGGGTATTTCTCCAACTTCATCAATTATTGCTTGAATTCCATGCTCTATGAAGTCATCGTAAGAGTCTATATGCTGTTTTACGAGTCCTATTTCTTTAATGAATTCTTTAAAAACTTCCCATGAATCTTGACTAGAAATTGACAATTTTAATTCCCCTTTAAAATTTACTCTACTACATATCTATAAACAACGACCTCCCCGGCCGTTGAGCTTTTCCTTACAACCTTTACTATATCTCCGGGCTTAGCGCCTATCGCTTCAGCAGCTGGATCCGAGGCTTCGATGTATGGAAGTTGATACGGTTTTATGTGGTACTTCTTTAGTACAGCTTCGGCTTCATCCTTGGATAAAATCACATGCTTCGGAACTAATACATGATCGAATATGCTGAATGACTTTTGCTTTTTAGATCTTCTCAATTTTTAAGACTCTCTCCCTAAGAAAATGTTTTGTGCACTTTTATTTAAGCTCTTCATAAGCTAAGAGTATTAGCGAAATCGGCAAGTTAATAAGTTTTATCATAGTGCTATAATATAAACATTTTGAATCCTTTTGGCGATGGCCCTTGATAAAACCAAAGATAAGTTTCATACTCGTTACAATGATGCTTCCATGGGTATTCATCTGCTCATCACCTATAGTGAGTGGTGATTATGCTCTTATCGTTAAAATAATCTCTGTAGAACATCCTGCACAAGTCTATTCAGGTCAAACCTTCTCAGTAAACGTTACTGTTCAATATTCCTACCTCGATTGGACTATAGCTGATTTAGGAATTTTCGCACCAAATTTTACTAGCATAGTCGCTTCCCTTAGGTATTATTTAAGTGGTAGTGAAAGCAAAACGTTCTCGTTTACGATAGAAGCCCCGATTGAAAAGATGGAGTGGAAGTTGAATGCAATCACCAGATATTGGTATAAGGACAATTGGTGTTATGATGAAAACAATTGCGTTTTTCCATTTTCTATAGAAGTGATCGGAAATTGTTCGAGCAATAAGTCGGGAACTCAATTAACGACGGTATCCATTGCCAACAGCAAGTGGCATTATTGGCATAAAACAGGTAGTGATTCATGCCTACTATGGCTGGGTGGAGGGCGTTCAGAATCGAGTTATGTAACCATAAATCCTTACGAGTTTGAGTCTTTTGGAACGATGAGCTACATAAACGATTTGGCTAAAAACTATAGCATTTTAGCGTTGTACGAAGGCCCATACACTCGAGGTATACCTTGCGGTGATGAAGTTGCGCATATTCTTAAATATAGTAGAGATAGCAAGTTTATTCATGAAGTTCATTCTTGGATTGTTGAAAATGGGTATGAGTACGCCTATTTAATTGGATATTCTACTGGTGGGGTGGCTGTGGGGTATGAGATCTCAAAAAGAGATCCAAAAACTTGGGAGGCCCCAAATGGAGCGATAATCATCAGCGCACCTCTTAAGAGTTCTACTCCCGAAGGAGCTTTAAGCTCTACATTCTATGCGGATGAGGTTAAAGCCAATGTTTTGTTGATGTACGGGGTCGTTTGGAGTGAAGAGCTTTGGCCTCAGGGTAAAGAGTTCTATGAAAAACTACCAAATGAAGGGTGGAGTGGAGTGAGTTGGTACCATAAAGAATGGTATCTTTTTCCAGATTCGGGACACGAGGTTTGGTTAAAAGAAGGATACGGAGAGTTCTATGATTCCATTCCTTCATATAGCACTATCAATTTCATTCAAAAATGTAAGAGTCTTTCTAAAACAAATTTGAACGGAAATGCGATCAAAAATGGATCATCGATATTAATGGAGATAAAGATGAGGGGGGAGCCAGACAATCCTTACCTTTTGTTACATGCTTATACATCAAAGAATGGAATAGATTGTTCAAGATTAAGTAGGGAAGGACAAGATCTGCTTGGAAACCTGAGCAAATACTTTGATGGCTCTGTCCAAGAGGAGGGCGCTTTGAGTGTAAAGTCGCAAATTGCTGATATACTTAACGATAGCTTGAGGTTGATGTATGGCGATGAAAAAGTGGTCTATATGAAAACACAAAATCAACCGAGCGATAACTTCAAATTCTTCAAATTTTTTTATAACACAACATCTAAAAGTTTGCATTGGGAATTG
>JAWCQS010000185.1:0-2703 GCA_038869655.1 Bathyarchaeia archaeon
CACAATGTCTATAAGCAATACGTGCGATTCGCTGAAACCTTTCTTTTCTCCTAAAACCTTAAACCCTCTTTCATAGAGCGCTTGTCCTAAAGCTTTACTGTTCTTAACTATCTGTTGAGTATATTCCTTTCCAAAAGCCATCATCTCCGCGAGTACTACAGCCTTTCCGGCTACATGATGAAGGTGATGGTTGCTAACGTTGCCTGGAAAAGTCGCTCTTTTAATCTTATCCGCATACTTATTCCATGATAAAACTATTCCGCCTTGAGGTCCTGGAAGCGTTTTATGGGTGCTTAAAGTCATCACGTCTGCACCTTCGCGCAGAGGGTCCTGAAATTGCCCCCCAGCTATCAAGCCGGCCACATGGGCCGCATCGTAGCAAACGATAGCGCCTATCTCATGGAAAAAATCTGAAAGTTCCTTTACTGGATGAGGAAACGGAAAAACACTCGCACCGAACATTATAAGCTTTGGGCTTTTTCCTTCCTTAACCATTTTTTCCACTCTTGCTCTAGTCTCGTCCACGTCTATGTTAAGCTCATCGATGTTGTACGGAAAATACTCTACCACTAAACCATGAACAGCTCCTGCGGTTCCTCCTAGCTCAAGCTTCCCAGTGCTTATATGGCCACCTCTAGGGATCGGAAGCGCGAGCATCACATCGCCTGGATTGGTAAAAGCTGTATAGACGACTAGATTAGCGCACACGCCGGATACGGGTCTAACGTCTGCAAATTCGGCTTTGTACAATTTTTTTGCCAAATCCGTACATAGAAGCTCGACTTGGTCTATGTAAACGCATCCTGCATAAACCCTCTCTCCCGGCCAACCTTCAGCATATCTGTTTCCAAAATCAGAGATTATTGCTTCTCTAACCGCGGGGCTGGGAATGTTCTCGCTTGCTATTAGAGGTATGCTTTCCGAAAACCATCTATGATGTTGCTCCAGCAATTTAAAAATCTTATCATAATACTCTTTAGGGCTGTTCAGAATCTATCCCTCCATCGTGAACAAGTTTTTTAAGTTAAAATTTACTCTATTCCTCTTATAAAGTTAACAGAAACGATGTCCTACCTATAAGGCGCAAAGTTAGGACAAGTTTCCCTTTCTAATTTTGACTTTTGAGAAGAATCTTTCAAGCTTTACCTTTAAAACCTCTCTAAAACCTTTTTTAATAGCTCATGAGCATAATCCTTCAAAACCTTCAATGCTTCCTCACGATTTAATCCCGATCCTAGAGCCATTTTATAGGCATAGTCTTGCGTTATCAGATCTTCTGGCTCGTGCGCATCAGAGTTTATCAAGATTTTTACTCCAATTTTTTTAAACAAATTGACTATATGGCCATTAGAAAGACAGTGGCCACTCCTCGAGGTTAACTCCAAAAAGACTTCATTCTCTTTCGCCAGCTCAGCGTCTTCCTCTTTAATCAGCCCTGGATGGGTTAAAACATCGACCTCTTCACATTTAACAGTTTCATGGTTTGTCATAGGAGCTACTGGCTCTGCTAAAGTTTCTCCATGAACCAGAATCACCTTAGCCCCAAGTTTTTTTGCTTTTAAGGCTAGTTTAGAAATAGAGCTTGGTGGCACATGAGTGATTTCTACACCTGGAATTACTTTAACTTCCAACTCCTTGTTCAATTCCTTGGATACTTTCAATATGGAAGGGACTATGGATTCAATATTAGAAAAATCGACATGATCGGTTATGGCTATGGCTTCATAGTCGAGGACTTGAGCCCTTCTGGCCCACTCACTTGGTACCAATACGCCATCGCTGAATATCGAGTGGATATGAAAATCAATTCTTTTTCCAAGCATTTTAAACTCACTCATGGCTTGATTCTCTTTCCTTTCTTCTTTTAAAGAATTCTTCGTATATATCCTCAAGGCTTATACTAGCCTTTGCAAGAGCGATTAAAACATGGAATATCAAATCCGTAGCTTCATGGATGATTCCTTTTCTATCCCTAGCTTTTATTGCCGAAAGGAATTCAGAGGCTTCTTCGTTTACCTTTTCCAATATTCCATTTTCCCCTTTAGAGACCAAGGCTGAAACGTATGAATTTGGCTTTGGTGAGGCTATCCTATGCCTTATCGCGTTAAAGACTTCATTCAAGATTTGGCTTGAACTCATTTTCTCTTCATCATCAAAAATTTTATTGTGGAAGCATGTAGAAAAGCCTAGATGGCAGCAGTAGCCCGCTTGCCTAACTGAAAAGAGTAAAGCGTCGTAATCGCAATCGGCATAGGCTGACTTAACGTATTGATAATGCCCTGAAGTTTCTCCTTTTATCCAAATTCTTTTCTTACTCCTACTCCAATAGTGCATAGTTTTTGTTTCCAAAGTTTTCGCTAAAGCCTCTCGACTCATGTAGGCTAGCATAAGAATCTTGCCAGTTTCATGTTCTTTCGTTACAGCTGGAATCAGTCCGTTTCCTTTCTCAAAATCAAGCTTATTTAATAAAATTTCAAGCTCTTTTTTCTCCATTTGCTCAACTTCCTTACAACAATCTAACCCTTACGCCCTTTCTATTCAAAAATTCTTTCACTTCTTTTATAGAGTATTCTTTAAAGTGGAATATCGAGGCTGCTAGGGCGGCATCAGCCATACCTTCTGTTAAAACCTCGTATATATGCTCCGGAGAACCAGCTCCACCGCTCGCTATCACTGGAATCTTTACCCTTCTACAGATTTCTT
>JAWCQS010000186.1:0-2690 GCA_038869655.1 Bathyarchaeia archaeon
GAGGTCTTGGGAAGAAAAGTCGATGTTCTGACTTATAATTCCCTGCACCCCTTATTAAGAGATAGAATTTTGCAGGAGCAGAAAGCAATCTTATGAAGAAAGATCCTCTAATTTTCATAAAGCATATCTTAGAGAGCATAGAAGCAATAGAAGAATACTTAAAGGATTTGTCTAAAAAGGATTTTTTGGGTTCGAGAGAGAAACAAGATGCGGTAATAAGGAGAATTGAAATTATTGGAGAGGCTACTAAAATCATTCCAGCTGAAGTGAAAGAACGATATCCAGACATTCCTTGGCGAAGAATAGCCGGAATGAGAGACATTTTAATCCATGAATACTTTGGTGTTGATTTGGAGTTAACGTGGAAAGTTGTTAAAGAAGAGCTTGCTGTCCTAAAGAAGAAAATTCTCAAATTGAAGGAAGAATTAGAGGAAAAGTAGATTAAAGTCCATTCTTAGTTCTCATCAAAACTTTTATGAAAAATGCTTTGGCTTATGCCAGAGTTTCAACTAAGGAGCAGGCTGTGAGAAGAGATTATCAATTCCAGCACAGCTAAAAGCGATAAGGGAATATGCAAGTTCTCATGGTTTTAGGATTTTGGAAGAGTATGTTGATGAAGGCGAGTCAGCCAGAATCTCGGATAGACCAGAGTTTTTGAAGATGGTTAAGAGGTGCCAGAAAGATAAGACCGTTGATGCTGTTATTGTCCACAAGATTGACTGTTTTTCCAGAAACAACATCGACTTTTACGCCTACAAAGCCATCTTGAAGAAGGAAGGTGTTAGGCTCCTATCCGTTACTGAAAATATTGACGAAAAACCCTCTGGAGAGTTCATTGAGAACGTTCTAGTTGCTATGGCTCAGTTTTACTCGAGGAACTTGGCTAAAGAGGTTTTGAAAGGAATGCGAGAAAAATTCAGCAGGGAGAGTGGCCAGTTAAGGCTCCAATAGGCTATAAAAATGTTAGGGACGAAAGGAGCATTCGAAGTTGTAGAAAATAAAACACTTCCTACTTGATTAAGCAGATGTTTAGGCTTTATGCTACTGGTCGATACTCTTTAGGCTCCCTATCAGAGATAATGGGTGAGCGAGCCTTTAACTCAATGGCTTCCTTAAGAAGGTTTTCGACCAAAAGGGATTTTCCGCTTTGAAGGTTAAACCCGCCTAAAGGGTCTTAAAATTTGACTAGTCAGATTATGTTACAAACTGGCGTTATGTTGTAATTCAGGAATAGCTTTTTAAGTCAGATTTATGATTAATATTCTGGTGAAAATTATGAACTTGACTGTAGAAGCTCGTGTGGGCAAGAAGTACGCAATTTACCTGCCTAAGGCAGTAGTTGAGGCCGTCGGGCTGAGAGAAGGTGAAAAAGTGCTGCTGAAGGTTTCTGGAAGCACGGTCCTCATGGAAGTCCTTCATGATCCAATTAAACTGGCTCTCTCTGGAAAGAAGTTTGCGTCAATAAGGCCTGAGCAAGTTGAGGCAATAAGCCTTGAAGAGCAAGAAGGCGGGATTAAGAGTTCTTCTTGATACTTCCTTCATCCTTCCCTCTTTAGGCATCGATGTAGGTGAAGAAGTTCTTGAAGGACTTAAAAGGATCGATAACGCCAACGCCGAGATACACTATTCGTGCTTCAGTATCCTCGAATCCTTATGGGTGGCTGTGAGGCTCTTGACAAACGCGGGTTTTGACGCTGAAAACTTCAAGCTCGGCCTGAGAAGCATCATTAATGGCGACAGATATAGTGAAGTGAAAGAAAACTATGAAACATTTTATGAGGCTTTTAAATTGTATATGCTGGGCCATAGGGACATGATAGATAACATGCTCTATGCGAGCTCGATCCACCTCAACCTTAAGCTACTAACATTGGATAGGGAACTCAAAGAGTTCGTTCAACAAAAGAAACTGAGAGATACGCTCATATTCCCAGACCAGATAACTGCCTAACGCTTTCAAGATATTGCTTACAGCAGCTAGCCGAGGAAAGCCCATGGTTTCAACCGTGGAATGAATTGTCGAAAATTTTTATGAATCTGGGCTTAGCTCTAAAATCTCCATAGCTTGATCAGCAATATTTTCTTTCACGCGATGGATAGTACGCAAGAAAATTTTAAATTTAAAAAATAAAGTTAATTTTAGGGATGACTTTGAGTTCTTTAAAGAAGTTCTTGACTAAAACGGATTCTAGAAAACTCATTAAATTTCTAGTTATACAAGTCGTTATCATATCGGTCTTTTTGGCTATAGTCTATGCTGATAGGCTAATACTGGAGGGCGTTTTTAAAGAATACGACTTGATCAAGTACGTTAGACTTTTCCATTGGGTTTTCTTCGATGTTCTCTCGACCATAACCTACGCTTCTTTAGGGATTATCTACGTTGTTGCAAAGGGTAAGGAAAGTTGGAAAATAGGGTTGGCCATTTTCATAGAAGGAGTCGCTTTAATAAGGTTAGGCATGGAGGATTATCTTTATTACTTGCTTTTTAGAGAAGTGGTTCCTTCAAAACTACCATGGCTGAATTATAATCCAGTGTTCATAGCAACCACGCTTATCGTAAGCAAAGCTGGACTGGAGCTTTCCATAATCATTTCCTTAAGCCTTCTCGCCTTGATTTGGGCTGTTCTATGGAGGGAAATGTGAGCTACCCACGGCTATAAGCGATGTTCTGCATCAGCAAAACAATG
>JAWCQS010000187.1:0-546 GCA_038869655.1 Bathyarchaeia archaeon
TATGCAAGCAATTCATCGGTTCGTACGGAAAGCCTAAAGCAATAAAGACTGATAACCATAGCGTATTTAGAAGTAAACGATTCAATGCTTGGCTTGAAAGGAATGGCATAGCGCATAAGTACATCAAGAAGAAATCTCCTTGGCAAAACGGCTATATAGAATCTTTCTTTAAGACTATGGAGATAGAATTCTTAAGAGAGAATTTCTTTACAAGCATTAATGAAGCTTATAGAAAGATGGATGAGTTTGTCAAAGACTATAACAATACGCGCTATCATACAGCGATTGGATGCACGCCTATTGAAAGGTTTAATAGCTTAAATAACGATAATAGTATGATTAGCCTGTCCAAGATGTCTGTTCCGTGATCAGTAATCTATAATGAATTCATTGACTATAGTATTTGCAGAATCATCTTTAGAGCTCGTAAATGAAGATCTAGCAAAGCATCCTCAAATTAAAAAATATGCCAAAAAAAGAGGAAAAAGGCCTACTGAGATCATCCTCGATAAAAGTTACCATCATAAAGCCATCAAAGATTGGTAT
>JAWCQS010000187.1:556-2661 GCA_038869655.1 Bathyarchaeia archaeon
AACAAAGAATGAAAGTTCTCTTGAAAGATATCTAAAAACAGGAAGGCCAGACATAGTCCATTTTGCGTTGCTCTCAGCTTTAGAAGCCCCCTTAAACTTTGAAAGAGTGCTTAAGGTTCATGTGCACACAATAAACGATTACGTCATAGACGTAAACCCTGAAGCAAAACTTCCCAAAAATTATAATAGGTTTATTGGATTAATCGAGCAGCTTTATACTACTAAGAAAGTACCCTTAAAAGGAGATGCTTTGCTTACTCTCCATAAAATGACGCTTGAGGAACTGATAAAAAGAGTTTCTCCATCAAAAATCTTTGCTTTCAGTACCCTTGGTAAACCAAAAACGCTTGAAGAAACTTGTAAAGAAATGAGTAAACTGAGTAAGCCCTTAGCTTTAATAGGAGGGTTTTCCCATGGTCATTTCTCAAAAAGTATTACGAGTAGCTTTGATGAGATAATAAAAATAGATAATGAAGGACTTGAAGCATGGGTGGTTTCTTCTAGATTAATTTATGAATTTGAAAGATCTATAGATCTGCCAAGTAAAAGGATTAAAATATAGGCATTAAGCTAGTTAAAAATGATCAAACAGTTAGAGGCTAACCGAAAGATGTCACTCGATAAGGAAATAGAGCTTTTAAAAAAGAAGAGATTCATTGAGATGAGGAAGAAGATCCTAGCCAATCAAAATGAAAATAAAGTTTTCGGTAAGGAAGTTGATCCACTAAAAGTGTTATCAAAAATTTTTACAGAAAAAGCTTGGGAAGTATTCAATTCGGCTAAGCAACAGTACCCAGGCGTAGTCGATAGGGTGGCAAAAGATTTAGCTCAATTAGTTTTGAAGGGGGAGATTACGGGAGCGATTACTGGAGAACAATTGTTATGGTTATTTCGTTTTCTTGGAATAAACGTTAGGATGGAAACAAAGATTAGGTTCTTAGAGGGGGGAAAATTGAAAACTATAGCTGAAAAGTTGCGTGAAGGGTAGGTTATTTTCCTTCGATCCAAATCCTTTGAAATTCTTTCTCATAAACTTGAGAAACTTCTGTGCTTAAAATTATTATCATGTTTTCATTGTTTTCATACTCAGCATTTCTCGACCAATTGTAGCTACCGGTGATAACGATTTTTCCATCTATTATTGCCACTTTATTATGCATAAGGGCTTGATTGCTATCTAAGCGAACGCTAATTCCGGCATTTTTAAGCTTTTCATACTCGCTGTATTCATCAACTTGATTTTTCTCCATGATCACTAAAACTTTTATTCCCTTTTTATGAGCTTTTATTAAAGCATCGCTTACGGAATCTAGGGTAAAGCTGTAAATCATCACATGAATAGATTTGTTTGCTCTATTGAACCAATAAATCAGCTTGGAAGAACAACTATCTTTAGGTGAAAAATACGCACCGAGGATCGCTTGCTCTTGAATCATCGAAAACTCTTTTTCTTTTACTCTAGTCCCACAAAGATTAGATGTTATCAGATAGCCTGCTATCAAGCCTACTACTAATCCTATTAAGAAAAAGGTGATTGCTTTTCTTGAAGGCAACCCTCATCCCATCATACTAAACTAGAGCCATCAATATAAGAATAACTAAGACCATGAAGTTTGTGTATCCAAAAACAGGTTTGGGATTTTACTTAATGAATTCGTAAATAAAAAAGGGGGAGCTAAAATTCTTTGAACTTATCTTTAGTTGCATTGCAGATTGGGCATCTCTCTGGAGCTTCTCCTTCAACGGTATATCCGCATAAGGAGCAGATTTGTATTTTTCCAATTCTAATGTCTTTTCCTTCTAAGGCAGCTTGTTTAGCTTTTTGATAAAGACTGGCATGTATCTTTTCCGCTCTAAGAGCCCAATTAGTACTCGATTCAGCACCTCTCTCTTCTTGAAACTTCGCTACCTGATTAAAAACCGGGTACATTTCTTCAACCTCGTAAGTTTCTCCGTCTATAGCCACTTGAAGGTTCTCTGAAGTAATCCCAATATTTCCTAGAACTCTATAATGGTTTCCGGCATGAACTCTTTCAGCGTACGAAATAGCCCTGAAAAGTCTAGCAATGTTTGAAAAGCCCTCTTCTTCAGCCTTGTCTGCAAAA
>JAWCQS010000188.1:0-2644 GCA_038869655.1 Bathyarchaeia archaeon
AACAATCCCCTTCGGCTTTACGTGGTACAGGGCTATTGGATGCGTTATGCACCACGACCTCATGCCTACAGGTAGACAATAAAAAAAGGAAAGCATAAAATTTATTTCGCTTTCATTACACCCTTAAAAGGTGTGAGATTTCTCGTTTATCTTTTAAGAGGCTCCCAATTTTTTCCAAAGGCTTTCTGCGGCTTCTCTTGAGATCTCCACAACTCTTTCTTCATCTACTGTCTTTACCTCGCGGTCCTCCATTAATAACTCTCCGTTAACAATAACAGTTTCAACATCTTTTCCACTTGTGGTGTTTATTAAATGAGCGCAGACGCTCTCGGGAATAATTGGAGTTGGACTGAGTTTAGGATTGATTAATATGATATCAGCATTTTTTCCAATTTCTAAAGATCCAATCTCTCTATCGAGTTCATAAAGTTTGGCCCCGTTCATGGTTGCCATTTCTAGAATCATCTCAGGATTGGTAGCCCTAGGATCTTTATTATGGACTCTATGCAGTAGAAAAGCAGTTCTCATGTTTTCGAAATGATCAAATATGTATCCATCGTTTCCCAAGCCAACCGTTATGCCTTCATTGATTAAAGAATTTATGGGCGCCACGCCTACAGCGTTTAACATATTACTCATGGGATTATGGGCTACTTTAGCCTTGGTTTCCTTTATTATTTTTATTTCATCCTTATTTACGTTTACGCAATGAGCAAGAACAACATCGGGACCCAACAACCCTATATCTTTTAATCTTTCTACAGTCCTTTTTCCATACTTCTCTAAATTATGGAAAACATCAACCAAACCTTCTGAGGTATGTATGGTTATTGGAACTTTATAATCTTTAGCTAGTTTCCTAACTTTTTTCATCATATCATCAGAACAAGTAAACGAGGCATGGATGCTAAACATTCCCATGACTTTTCCTTCATTCCCCCTTTCCTTAATTTTTTTAATGAACCTAACGTTCTCCTGGATTCCTTTTTCACCATCTTCAATGCTATGTCTTTCCGTTGCCTCAAAAGCCAGAATCCCCCTGATTCCGACTTCTTTCAAAGCTTTGGCTATATAGTCCAAGCAATTTTCTATAGACTCTGGCCCAGAATAGGTATCAGCAAAGCATGTTGTTCCAGTTTTGAGGAATGCTAAACACGCCATTAAAGCGCTTGCATAGGCATCCTCTTGAGTCATAGCTTCATCCATAGGCCACCAAACCCTCTGTAATATCTGAGAAAAATCCGACGGGGGGATTATTTTTAAGGGAGCCCCAGCTAAAAGCATCCCGTAGAGATGGGTATGCGAACAAATTAAACCCGGCATCAAAATTTTTCCTTTCGCATCTATGATTTTATCAGCTTTGTACTTATTCCCTAGCTCAACCGTTTTCCCTATCTCTATGATTTTTCCTTCATCTACAACTATGATTCCATCCTTGATTATTCTTCTTTGCCCATCCATCGTTACTATTAAACCATCCTTAAGAATTAAATCTACCAAGGTTAATCCCTAGAATAAGTTATTAAGAATGAAGATAAGAAGTTTACTCTGGGATTGTTTGAATTTTTTCAGCCTCGCTTATTGCCCACTCGAGACCAAGCTCTTTAAGTTTTCTTTTTGTAGGCAATCCTGTTTTTTTATCCCATCCACGGTACTCATAATACTCGCTTAGCATCTTTTCAAGTTCCACTACCTGACCTTTAGATGGCCCTCTAGGCATCGGTTCTTTCGTAAATCTATCGGGCAACACATCATCCTTTCTTGAAATACCTTCTCTAGCATTAAAAAGCCTATTCAAATTGACTATTCTTTCACCTATTCTACGTAAACCTTCCTCGCTTATATTGAATCCGCAAACTACGTTTAAAGTACGGGCTATATCGTCATAATACAGCGCCGGTGGAATTTGAGTTCCATATTTGCAAACACCTACCGACTCTACAACAACCATAAAGTCTTCACACTCTTTTACCATGAATCCCTTATACTTTGGATTAAGCCTATCAGCGATTTCAGGCAAGTATTTTTCACCAAACCTTTGTTTTATGGTTTCTTGAAAACCAACTTCGTCTAAAACTGGAAATGCGTATAGATGGTCTGCTCCGCGGGCACTAGTGACATGGGCTAAACCCATAGATTTTTGAGCCCTTCCATCCTGAGCGGCTATCTCTAGCTTTTTTACATGCATTACATAATCTTCAGAACCTCTCCCGATTATCTTTGAAGCTTTATAGCTTCCTTCAGCCAAAACGTTTCCAAACCCTTCTCGCTTGGCTATCTTTTTTATCAACTCTATCAGCGCATCTGAGTTTCCCCATTTTAGCTCCAAGCCATCAGTATCCTCTTTTGTGATTATCCCTTTCTCATAACATTCCATAGCCCAGGAGATAGTTGCTCCGGTTGAGATTGTATCCAAGCCATAGGCATTGCAAAGGTAGTGCGCATAAAGAACCGCCTCAATGTTTGAAATTCCGCACCTTGAACCTAACGCGGATTGCGACTCAAACTCCGGACTTCCGGCTGGCGGGTATGCATATGGGCCTTCGTTTACGCAAGTATATCTCCCACATCTCTGGATACAGGCAAAATCGGCTCTAGGCTTTATTAAGTATTTTTGCCTAATGATTTCTCCGCCTATTTTTTC
>JAWCQS010000189.1:0-2639 GCA_038869655.1 Bathyarchaeia archaeon
GGGGCCGGATTCATTACTAAAGAAGGATTTATTAAAGCGGATTATTGTATAGTTGGCGAGCCTTCTGGCTATTCTAATATTTGGAATGCGCATAAAGGAGCTCTATGGCTTGAGCTTACAACATTGGGAAGATCTGCTCATGGTTCAACACCTTGGCTTGGAATAAACGCTTTTGAAAAGATGGTAAAAATAGCTAATGCAATCGATCAAGAGTTAAAGCCTTTACTTAAGAATAAAACTAGCATGTTTCCTACAATACCTCCTGAGGGGAATACGGCTACGATAATGCTTGGAGGAATCATGAAAGGCGGTGCTGCTGTGAACATAGTACCCGATCGATTTACGATTACTATTGATAGACGCATTATACCAGAGGAATCTATCGATGAAGTTAAAGCTGAAGTGTTTAGCTTATTGAATAAACTAAAGCTTCAAGATCCAGAGCTTAAATTTGAAGTAGATATAAAAGCTGAAACAAATTCATGCTTAACTCCATTGGATTCTCCTTTATGTAAAATCACTTCTCAAGCTATAAAAGACGCTACTGGCAAAGATCCATCTATCACTATGTGCATAGGGGCCATGGACATGAGGTACTTTTCAAACATTGGAATACCTACGATTGCTTATGGACCTGGATCGATTGATGTTGCCCACTCAGAAAACGAATACGTAAGCATTGAAGACCTTGTAATCGTATCGAAGGTATACGCGTTAACAGCATTAAGAATTTTAAAAACTGTTACTAAGAAACGGGAGGTTTGAAGCTACATCATAGTTAAGCATAAAACAGCTTTTTGTACATGAAGCCTATTTTCCGCCTCATCGTAGATGACTGAATGGGGGCCATCCAAAACGTCGCTTGCAATTTCATATCCTCTATCCACAGGAAGACAATGCATGACTATGCTGTTGTTGGCAGTTAAGCCCATAAGCTCTTGAGTTAAAGTCCAGTTCTTGTAATTATCAATTATTTCTTGCTCAGCTTTTGCACCTATTTCTCCATAATTTAACGTAGTATGGTTTCGCATGTAAACCACATGGGCTCCATTGAGTGCTTCCCTTAAATCAGCTGTTTCCTCGAAAGATCCCCCACTTTCTTCAGCGTTCTTCTTCGCTTGCTCAATTATTTTTTGATCCAATGTGAATTCCTTTGGCCTAGCATAAACTACATCCATTCCATACCTAGTCATCATAAGAATGTTTGATTGAGGAACTGCTGGAACCCTAAGCGCGCTCGGAGAGTAGGCCCAAGCTTGAACATATTTTTTCTTTTCATACTTTTGAAACTTTTCCTTAATTGTTAGCATATCAGCCAAAGCTTGACATGGATGGTAAACATCTGTTTCCATACTTATTACTGGGATGTCTGACCATTTAGCATATTCGCGGATTATTTGCTCCCCTTCTCCATACTTAGAAGTATAAACCCTAATCCCTATTCCATGCCCATATCTGCTGAGAACTTTTACTGTATCTTTAATGGCTTCAGGAGCTCCTGGATCTCCTAAACGCATGGTCTTCGTTTCCAAATAATGCGCATGGCCTCCAAGCTGTGTCATAGCTGCTTCAAAAGAGTTTCTAGTACGGGTTGAAGTTGCATAAAAAATCATAAAGAAAGTTTTATCTCTCAGATATCGATGCTTTATGCCAACATTGAATTTTCTTTTCAAATCTAAAGCTAAATTGAAAACATTTTCAAGTTCTTCATAACTCCATTCTTGACAGCTAAGCAAGTGTTTTCCTTTTAAGCTTGAAGTAATTCTTGCCACTATTCATCACCGATAAATTTTAAAGATCCACCAGCGAAAGGTGGAATAAAAGCTACTTCATCATTTTCATTTAATACTGTTTCTAAACCTTTTAAAAACGTTATTTCACGTCCATTCACGAGAATTATTACATGTTGTTGAAGTTTTCCAGTTTTAGAATCTATGATTTTTTCTTTAAAAGACCTCTCAAAGCGATTGCTCAATTCTTCTATTAAATTATTAATCGTAGAACTAGATGGGAGTTCTAATGTTACTTCTTTTTTTCCACCTATAAAGTCCCTAGTATAAGTTGCGAACTTGATATTAATTTTCGGCATTCAACGTTTCCTCATTGATCAATATATGGATAGGATATCTCCATCTTTTAGCTCAGTGTTTATACCTTTGAGGAGTTGGATGTTTACTCCGTTTAACAACACTCTATGGGCTTTTTGCTTTTCTTCTATTGATGGATAATAGCGGATATCGTTCGTTTTAGGATCCATTATCATTTTTTTAAATTCTTCTCCATAGTTCTTTATTAACTTATCTATTACGCTCCTAATGGTTGGACTAGTTTCTTCTATGGTTATTTCTTCTTCTCTTCTATTACCAACAAAAGTATAAAGGTGCAACAGATACCTGACTTTAATATTTATTGGCTTATCCATTCTTGATAATCACTTCCTTTTTTCTATAGAAGATTTAGGAAGCTTGCCCATTTTTTCAAGCTCGTTGGCTACGTACTTTAAGCCCAGTTTTTCAAGTTTTTTCTTCGTAGGAAGCCCAGTTTTTATATCCCATTCTCTGTTTTCATAATATTCGTCTAGCATTTGATCGAGCCATTCTGCGCAATAGTGGCCTTTCGATGGTCCTCTTGGAATTGGC
>JAWCQS010000190.1:0-2637 GCA_038869655.1 Bathyarchaeia archaeon
TGTAGTTGAGCTTATTTTCATTCGAAAACTCCTTAGATTTCGATAAAGCTTCATCGGAACAAGCCCCAAAACCTGGCATGCCGACCATCACTCGAATTCTTCCATTGGCTTTTCCATGCCACTCTTTAAAGAATTCTTCAAACTTGCTTAAAGCTAAGCTTGTTGGTATTCTAAGAGGCTCGGGAACTCCTTTATCACAAAATCCTAAAGCCACATTGGCCCTTATTCCAGAGTCTTCCATGGCTTTGGCTATCCCTCTAGCGTTATTCCAGCTAGAATGAAAGTATAGATTATCGGTACAAAAAGTAGTACCAGTACTCAGCATTTCTAAGCATCCCAAAGCAGCGCTTGCATAGCAATCCTGTTCTGTTAGAGCCGTTCCGATTGGATAAATGAATTTAGATGACCAAAGTGGAAAAGCCATATCGTAGGGAATCGATTTTAGTAATACTTGATAAAGATGGTTATGAGCGTTTATAAAACCTGGCAAAACTGCCTTTCCTTTCGCATCGATTGTTATATCGATTTCTCCATGCCTTCTAATGACTTGATCACTCGATCCTAAATCGATTATTTTATCTCCTTCTATGACTATGGCTCCATCCTTTATTACTCTATGCTCTTTATCCATTGTAACTATTGTGGAATTCTTTATCAAAATTCCCTCAGCCATCAACTACTCCCTCCCTCTATCGTTTTGAGTAAACAAATTCTTAACAGAAGCGTTATATATGGATTGTTGGTTTTAATAATCTATTGGTGTAAAACTTGGTTGAATTTGGTTTACTCATGGCACCAAAATGGGCTTTACAAGAGTTGATCAAGATATACTGCTATGCTGAAAAGCTCGGAATCCAGTACGGATGGATAGCCGATTATGCCAATTCTGTTAATCCTTACTCAGCCTTAGCAGCTTTGGCCCTTAACACTAAGAAAATGAAGCTTGGAACCGGAATTACAAACCCTTATACAAGGAGCCCATGCGTAACTGCTTCAGCAATAGCCACGATAGATGAGACAAGCAATGGAAGAGCAATTCTTGGAATAGGAGCTGGTGATGAAACTTTACTTAAATCGGCTGGAATAACCAGAGAATCTCCTTCAACGATGATTAAGGAATCCGTGGAAGCGATTAGATTGATCCTTAAAGGAGAACCCGTTAACTACTCTGGAAAAATGATCAGGCTTTCAGGATTTACGCTTATGTTTAAACCAAAAAGAGTGGTTCCAATATACATAGGCGCCAGAAATCCAAGGATGCTTCGATTGGCTGGAGAGATAGGGGATGGAGTCCTTCTAGATCTATCTCACCATTTTGAAGTTAAGCTTTCTCTTGAGGAGGTTAAAAAGGGTGTGGAAAAAGCAGGGAAAAAGATGAGCGATTTGGATTTGGCAACAGCCCCCCTCTTTGGAGTTTCAAAGAAAGAGGAAGAAGCTTGGAATTCAGTTCGTTGGTGCGTTGCACTAATAGCTGCAAGTACTACTCCCAACGTACTCGAGAGACATGGAATAAGCATGAAGGATGCGGAGAAAGTTAGAGAGGCTTTAGAGAAAGGAGGTTTAAGTCAAGCTGAGCCTTTAGTTACTGAAGAGATGCTTGAAGCATTTTCTATATCAGGAAAACCAGAGTATTGCTCTGAAAGGATAAGCGAATTGATCAAGGCTGGGTTAACTCAAATAAACCTGGCAGTTATAGATTTTAATCTTGAAAACGTTCCTAGGCATCTGGAATTGTTTCATAAAGAGGTAAAGCCACACTTCGAATAGTTGATGACATGGAAAAACTACTGATCGCCCCATCACAACCGCAACTTTTTTACTTCCAAAAATCTTGAACATGAAGTTCATAAACTAGCTTAAAGCTGAAAAACTTTGATTTGGAGCGATAAAAATTCAAGAGTTGAAGAGGCAATCGAACTTGTAAAAAAAGTTCTGCTAGGAGTTCCAGGAGTAATGGAAGTTCATCGCTTAGACAAAAAACATTTTCGAGAAATACTAAGGTTGGAAACCCTAGTTGAAAGGTCGATGGTGGGGATCAGAGGCTTCAATGAAGGTTTAAGGGAGGTTTTAAGTCGGCAAGTAGTCTTGGCTATAGCACACCTTCCAAACCTTAGGCACCCTCCAGAGCCGATAATTTTATGGAAAGTTGGAAAAGAAGTCGTCGGGGAAGAAGTTTGGGAAGATAAAAAGATAGAGGAGCTAAAAAAGGATTTGAACATAATATTTCTTGGAAAAAATTTTGTTCTCTATAAGGATAAACTTACTCGCTTACACAAAGCCGACTCTATGCTAGTTTACCCACCGGTTCGTTTTCCTGAGCTTGAAAAAATAGAGTCCATAAAAGATCCAGTTTCAGTAACAGTTTCAACTCCAGCAGACGTTTATATTAAGAAGGAGATGGGATGGAATGTAAATGATCCTAAGATAGGAACGGTTTTAATAGGATTCAACATAGAGTAGAGCTCAATTCATCGACTTGAGAGCGCAATTCTTTCCATCTCATCCCTTTTACGGATGGAATAGCTCCTACTATCCTTTTGTGAAGCGTACAATATTTCCTCAGCTAAGCATTCATCTATCGTTTTTGGATTACTGAACGAAGCTATTCTGGAACCCTCGCTTAATAACCTCAAAGCC
>JAWCQS010000191.1:0-2636 GCA_038869655.1 Bathyarchaeia archaeon
AAGAGTGTGGGATTTCCCGCTCATGGTGTTAAAACTATAAAATCGTCTAATAAAGAAGAAAAGGATCGTTTTCTAGTTAAGCAATACCGTATAAACGTTATTGATAGACTTTTGAGAAAGTTTTTGAAGGAATTCAAAGATCATAAGCCGAGAAAGGTAAACTTGATGAGAACTAGAGTTTATAAATTATGTTTCTACAATTAAACTTAGGTGTAAAAGTTTGTCCTTAGCCGTCGAGAGAAAGTTTAAACAAGAACTCCTTTCACTTTTAAACAAAAATGTAACGGTAAAGACGACTTATGGAAAAGAGTATTCTGGCATCCTATCGAGCATAGATGCTGAAACAATGAGTCTATGTCTTGTAGGCGTGGAAAAAGAAGGCGAAGAGCCAATTCATAAAGTAATCATCAACGGAGCCGCTATCCTTCAAATCTTGAGCAAAGAAAAACCGTTCGATCTTCATGCTTTTGCTGAAAGGTTGGAAAGAGTTTTTCCAAGAATGGTTAAATTAATAGAAGAAGCTGGAGTCATTGTTGTAATGGATAAGGTTAGGGTTACAGAAAAAGGAATAATCGAAGGCAGTGGACCAGCGGCTGAAAGAGTTCAAAAAGTTTATGAGGAATTCATAAAAGAGCATAGATAAGCGTAAAGCATTCTATCGATACGAATAAAGGATCTAAAAGTGTAGAGGATTCTATTCGAGGTGTTTTTTATAAGCTTTGAAGTTAACTATAAGGATGTCCTAGGAAGGATAGGCATTATAAAGACTAAAAGCGGTGATCTAGAGACTCCTCATATTTTTCCAGTAGTTAATCCAACGCTTCAAATCATAAGCCCTAAGGAAATCTATGAGGATCATAGATGTAAAGCCATAATGACGAACGCTTATCTAGTTATGAAGAGGCTAAAAGAAAAGGCGATCAGAGGGGGTATCCATAAAGCCATAGGATTCGATGGTATAGTGGCCACCGATTCCGGAGCCTATCAAATGCTCGTTTACGGCAAAGTGGAAGTGCTTCCAGACGAAATAGTGAAGTTTGAAGAAAGCATAGGCTCTGACATAGGGATAATCCTGGATGTCCCCACTGGCTACGAAGTGAGCAAAGAACGAGCTGAGTACACGGTTAAGGAGACTTTAAAGAACGCTGATATAGCTTTAAAAACGATCAAGCGTAAGGATATAATTTGGGTTGGTCCAATTCAGGGAGGAGTTTTTACCGAGCTTCTAGCCCTTTCAGCTAAAGAGATGGACAAAAGACCGTTCTCGATGTACGCTTTGGGAAGCCCAACTCAAGTAATGGAACAATACATGTTCGATAGATTAGTAGAGATGATCATGACCGTTAAAATGAACATTTCGATAGAAAAGCCGTTACATCTTTTCGGAGCTGGCCATCCATTCGTTTTTCCGTTGACAGTTGCCCTTGGATGCGATACTTTCGATTCAGCCGCCTATGCACTTTTTGCAAGAGCAGGCAGGTATTTAACTCAATCTGGAACTTTTAAGCTCGAAGAGCTTAAATACTTTCCATGCTCTTGCCCCGTTTGCTCGAAGTATACTCCCAAAGAGGTTTATGGTTTCGAAAAAGATCTTAAAGAAAAACTTTTAGCTAAGCATAATCTGTGCGTTTCTTTAGAAGAGATAAAAAGAGTTAAGCAAGCAATTCTTGACGGAAGGCTCTGGGAGCTTATCGAGCAAAGAGCTAGGGCTCATCCATCATTATTACAAGCCCTTTTAAAACTGAGGAAGTATGAAAAAATTTTTAAAAAATACGGTCCTTCAGTAAAAAACAAAGGGATTTTTTATTTTGGAAGAGAAGGGTTGGTGAGACCCGAGATAGTTAGGGCTAAAGATTCTATATTAAAAAACTATAAAAAGCCTAGGGGAAAGAAGGTTCTAGTGCTCCTGCCCCAAACTAATACTAGGCCCTATCACGAAGATCCGCACATAAAAAGAATGATCGATAAGCTTGGGAAAAGGAATAAGCTTCATTTATGCATGTACGCTATTCCCTATGGAGCAGTTCCAATAGAAATCGATGATGTATACCCTTTCTCTCAGACTGAGACGGCTTCTCCCCCTGACTTTGAAACCGTCCAATCTTCGATAGAACAGACGATCAAATACATCAAGAGGAACAAATATGAAGTCACAGTGGCTTTAATCAAAAAGGATAGTCTTGGATCAAGTTTAGAAAAAAGCTTAAAAAGGCTTGAAAAGGAATCGAATGTTAAATTGATCATTCCATACAAAGGCTTGGAGGTATTTAAAAGCAAGGTCTTCAAAAAACTTGAAAAAGTTATAGCTAAGTACTCTTAATCCTCACGAACTTCACATATACATGCTTCTGAACGATCTTTCAGCTTGCTTAGCTCTTTTTTCAACTTCGTCTTCGATCTCTTCCGCATCTTTCTCCAGTTCCGAAGTATCCAAATCTAGCATGTACACTTTTGAAATCCTTTTTATGGCCGTTGTTGCGGCTCTAGGATCGGCTCTACTCGATGATGCGTATGGAAGTATTGCTATGGCTGGAAAGTTCCTCATCTCAAACTCGCTCAGCATTATCGCTAATGGACCGTAGACAAACAACCCAGGCTCAAGCGTTAGTGAATCAAAGTATTTGGCTTTTGACGAA
>JAWCQS010000192.1:0-2628 GCA_038869655.1 Bathyarchaeia archaeon
ACCATATTTTGCAAGAAAGGTTGCTTACCAATTTTATTGCCTTACTGGCTTTTTTATAAAAAAGATCCTTTTAAACCTTCGTGGGACATAACCTCTGACAGCATCTCCGTTCATGTAGCACATTTATTGAAAGCTAAAAAATTAATCTTGGTTAAAGATGTGGATGGGGTATGCAACAAAAGCGGCAGGGTTTTGAAAAAAGTATCTTTAGAGTGGCTTGGGAGAAACAAAACATGTTTGGACAGGCATTTTCCACGCATGATGGAAAAAAAGAAGTTGAAAAGCTATGTAGTTAATGGTTTTTACCCAAAAAGATTAGAAAGGCTATTAGAGGGAAAGAAAACTTTATGTACTGAAGTTCTATCTTAATAGTTTAATTTTCTCCTAAAGAGCCCCAATTTTATCCAATCGAATTTTTTTGCGAGCGAAAAAAAATAAATGGTATTTTCGTGCGAATCGTATTTTAGCGTCTTTACTTTTAAGCGATATGCATAATTTGTTCTAATGCGCTCCATAATTTTAAACTAATTCTTTCTTTTGAGGGTTCAAGTACTTAAAATAATCAGAAACAGCAACTTTATTTAAAAACAGTTTATCCTTAATTAGCATGGATTCAACTTCTTCCGTAAAAGCTGTTGTCGTTCCTTCCGGCAACCTTACATTTTGATCGATTAAATCGATTGGATAAGGCAAGCCAGTTGCAGGATTGTAGAAATCAGTGAAGTATTCTATAAATGCTTCAACATCTGATCCTTTGACTACTTCTATTTCAAATGGAGAGACTGAATTCGAATAACGCACATAATAGCGCTTGGTTTTGGGCAATTCTTTGAATTCGATTTTTAAATTTTCTTCGTATTCTCGGTCTCTGTATTTAATAGCTTTTTCGATGAGCTCCTTTGGATCTCTTTTTAACGCTTTCTGCTTTTGTATTTGAGCTAAGCGATAGGCGATAGAATAAATTACAGGATCATAATCTAAAAGGGCGTCATAGCTCCAAAAAGTGTTCGGTGGCATTAACTTAGAAAGTATATACTTGTCCCGTATTCCAACGCAGCTGGCTTCTCCTTTGTTGAGCAAAAGCCACCCATCTATAGCCCTTATTATACTTCTTTTTATTATACACATCGCGCGACCTGTTTTCATCAATTCTAACGTAATATCCTTTGTTTCATTAACAATGTCTAAAGCTTTTTTGAAATAACCTTCTTCAAAAGTTATATCATGAATAAGCTTACACTTTCCTCTAAAGAAAAAAAAAGGCCCATCAAGAAGTACAACATCGGGATTATGTTTTAGGAAAGCCTCAAGAGCCAATTTACGTTCAGCGTAAGCCATTAAGACTCTGTTAAGTATAGATAAACAACTTAAGTCCTCGATTCCACTGATAGATCCTCCTTCATAGTCTTCAGCGATCGTTTCTTTTCCGTCAAAAACCATAAAACCAGCTGCGTATATTGAAAAATCTGATCCTATCCTTTCGCTTGCTCCTTTAGGCCTAGAGCCATCAGCTACAAGGATTCTTCCATGCCTGCTTCCTCGAATCTTAATTGGCGCTATCAATCCTTGAATATCTTTGATTTTTTCTTCTAAACGGATTATCCTTCTTTTAGCCCTTTCTACTTCGCGATTGGCACTTGTAAAAAGAGCCTCTACGAGGGACCTTGGAAGCATAATCAAGGGATTTTCTTTCGCTTCATCCATTTTTAAACTCCTTCATCGATTCTAAACGAAATCAGAAGCGGTGTTGGAGAGGGGTTCATCTTGCCTATGAAATAGAATTCGCCCGGGTTCAAATACAGGAGATGCTCATTCCTTATTCCATAGGGAGAAACCCATTTCATGGCTTCTTCCAGATCCAGAGGATGGATTTGACCTATGAACTGCGTATTTAGGTTTCTTCTAACAGCTGCATTTATTCCTATGTCTCCTGCGATCCCTTGAGAGACAAGAACCATACAAAGCTCGTGTTTCCTTCCAGTGGCGCAAAGGTTTTTTATAAGCTCAGTCGCATCCCTTTGAAGACCCTTTGGTTCCCAAGGCGCATATTGCGGAGCTTCATCGATTATTAAAGCCAGTTTTAAAGATTCTCCTTTTTGGATACTTTCTAGTACATTATTGCCAACGCTTAGGAAAACCGAAAGTTTTTCTTCAGCTTCAACCATGCTCATATCTAGAACCACTATGCCATACTTTTCCGCTTCTTCAACCATCTCTGAAGGTTTTTTTTCACCGTATACAGTTTTTATATGTTCATCGGTTAACTTCTCCAGACCCTTCTCGAGCTTTCTTACCCAAGCGTTTATAACATTTCTGTTCGATGAGGCATGTTCGAGATAAATTTTTGAATGATTCTTGAGCTTTGTTTTGAATTCCTCTTGAGGAATTCTTTTCCAGTCTTCTTTTATCAAGAAATCATCGATCGCATCACGAATTTCATTCATCTCCCTTTTTTCACCAATATATCCGAAATGACCCATTTTTTCACAAAGATATTCTGCAACTGCGTTCGTATCCAAAGCTACTTCGTATAAGGGGACGACTTTGGCGTTTCTTTTTTTAAAATACTCAGCATAGTCGATGCCTTCCCAGTCTAAGATGAGTACACTATATCCAGAGGATCTGAGT
>JAWCQS010000193.1:0-2622 GCA_038869655.1 Bathyarchaeia archaeon
ACTGGCTGTTGGCTTAGCTATGTGCATAGCCTTTATAGCCAAAAAGCATAAGCCATAAACTCCTTTTCTTTTTTTTGTTAGGGTGTTTGCTTGAAGTCAAGAAGAGCGGAGCGATTAAAGCGAAAAGAGCATAAGCTAAAGCCTAAAGAGATCTTTGGCTTTATTGCTTTAGCAATTCTTATGGTTTTGATCGTCTATCTAATAGTCGTTCCTTCGCCATCGCAGATCGAGGAGCAAGGAAAACCTATGCCTAAAACTGCTACTACGCCAACAAAGGCAATTCTAGGTAAAGCGGCCATAGTTGATCAGCTTGGATTGAGGATGCCGAATCCAGGCTTTATAGAGCAAGCGAAGGCTATCATGGAGGCGAGTGGCTTTAAAGTTGATGTTTATACACATGATCAGGCGACTGTAGAGCTTTATAGAAGCATATCCGCTAAAGGTTATAAGCTTATAATATTCCGCGTGCATATGGGCGTTAACGATCAAGCAAAAGATAAGCCAGTAGGAATGTTTACTTCAGAGCCCTATAGCGAGCTTGAGTATACAATTGAGCAATTAAAAGATCAAGTAGGCTCTGCTAAAGCCTACAACACTACTGAGGTTCTTTTCGCTATATCGCCTAAATTTATTGAAGAATGTTTAGTGATGGATTATCCTGGAACGATTATAATCTTGACTGGATGCTTTGGGCTTTATAGCGAAGCTTTGCCTAAAGCGTTTTTGGATAGGGGCGCGTCGGTCGTGATAGGATGGGATGGGCTTGTAGGCATAGAGCATACGGATGAGGCTACAGTGATATTGCTTAGAATGATGCTTATAGAGAAGATGAGTGTAGAAAAATCTGTGAAGGCTACTATGAATATACTGGGACCAGATCCTAATAACGGAAGCATTTTGGAATATTATCCAAAGGGAAAGGGTAACTTAATTCTTTGATTCCTGTAGAAAGGACCATTGATAGTTTTCAATATCAAAAGATGCGAAAACCCAAGCTACTTCATCTTTTTCATGCCAACTTAACCAATGCTTTTACTTTATTTTTATTCGCATAAGCATAACGGCAATGCAAATCATGACATTGCTCTCCTCTACTGCAGGCGTAAGAAATTCCTAAAGAACCATCTTCAAGTTTTTTAATCTTTATCGGGACTATGAATACAGTTTTGCGATATTGTTTCTCATACTCATCAGAAAAATCAAAGCATGGACCTGTTATGGGCTGAATATATTTCATTTCTTCCATTATAAATCAACTCAGAAATTGAATTCCATGAATTCGTATATTTTGGTTTTTAAGCTAAGCTTGTGGAAGTTTTATGGAAGATCGTATTCTTTTACTCATGTTCCTTTCAAAATTTTCATTTCGTTAAATGCCCTTCAGAATCTATTTCGCCTTTTCTAATCCTGCTGCTGGATAAAGGCCCTCCGTTTTCAGCCTTAACCATTTTGATGGAAATTATTTTCAATAAATTCAAACCATTTTCTTTCCTAATCTCGTTTATCTCATGCGCCCTATACTCAGTTTGCTCGCTTACCACTATAGCATCCATTTCTTCATCAGTAATCGCGGGACCGTAAGGATCGTTTATTTGAACTATTCTAGCCTTATCCGTATGACCAAGATTTTTAAAGAATTCTAATAATCCTTTTTTTCTTATCCAGTAGGGGTTAACGGGATGAGATTTTTTCATGCGTTTAGCCATTTTATCACTACAGATTCCTACAATAACTTTTTCTCCGATTTCAAAAGCCTTGTTCAAAAGAGTTTTATGGCCTAAATGTAGGATATCGAATGTTCCAGCAACTGCAACCAGCTTAAACCTTTTATTCTCCAAGTTTGTACCCCAAAATCAAAAAATACTATTCAAAAAAATGAGATTGTTAAAAAGATAAGTTCACGATAGATTTCTTAATGATTCTTTTTCAGTCCATGGAGCATAAACTAAAGCCACCACAACGCTTCCATACTTTCCTTTCGGTACTTCAATAAATTCGCACTTGGTTTTCATACTTTCTATACCCAATCCTCTCATCTTCGCCATCTCTTCAAGCTTCCATTTAAGCTCCTTCTCTATGGCTTCTTTATCCTTGTATCCATGCGCCTCAGCGACTATTCCGTATTTTTTTCCATCACCCGCTATGCCCCAAGCCCATCCAATGCCAGCCCCTATGGTCTCGCCTGGGTTTCCATCCATTTTTGCCATAACAGTAAAAGTGATCGTTCCAGGCGTGATCGTTACATTATCTGTTTCTTTAGCATCTGGAGGAAGTATGGAAGAAACGAGCACCACATTACATTGAGATATTCCTGCTTTTGCTAGAGCAGCATCAAAGGCGTTTAGAGGCGATACAGAGCTGGTGGCATGGCCACCGACAACGAAAAATTCTTTTGGTAAAAAGCTACCATGAGATGTTTGTGGACTTTGCATCTCTTTTAAATTTTCCTCCTTACTATCATTTCACTATTTTTTATGATTTCATTAATTCATATTTAAAGTTTTGCATATTTTTGCTGTGTTGCATGACTGAGGTTGGGCGAGACTTTTCGCTTGGGTTATTCATCTTAGGTTTTCTCTAGCCTTGTGTTGTTGCGTTTATTCCTATCAACATGTTGTATAG
>JAWCQS010000194.1:0-2614 GCA_038869655.1 Bathyarchaeia archaeon
ATAAAGTAAAACTTAACATGGGAAGAATAGATTATGCCACGGTAATCATTTGTTTTTCAATACTCGCAGTAGCGTTGTATCTTTTGTTCACATATAATATGGGAATACTTTAAATGCAACGGCAACGCTTAAGCATAAAGAGAGATGTTCTCTTGGCTGTTTGAAGTTCTATTCACAGTCGCGAATTCTATGAGTAGTTTCTGAGTTCAAGCGTGAGAAATCGATGTTTGGGCTAGGTTTAAATATAGGGGTAAGAGACAGTAGGATAAAAAGCTCATTTCTGATTGCTCAAAAGATAGTGAACAGAATGAAAAATCTTAAGGCAAGGATGTTTAACAGGAAAGCCTCTGATCCCAGAAACAAACCAGATCAGATATTTGAAGTCTTAGAATTACGGCATGGACGAAGTATTGCAGATATTGGGGCTGGAGGAGGCTATTTTTGCCTAAGGTTTGCAGAGTTTGTCGGAGGAGAAGGAAAAGTTTATGCTATTGATACAAATCCGAGATTCCTAGAATTCATCGAGAGAAGTGCTAAGGAAAGAGGACTCGATAATGTTGAAACAATCCTTGCCTCCGGAGAAGACCTAGCTTTGCCTGAAAGAAGTTTAGATTTAGTCTTTATGCGCAATTTGTGCCACCACTTAACAAATCGAGTCCAGTATTTTAGAAATTTGAGGCGCTTCTTAAAATCAGAAGGAAGAATTGCCATCGTAGAGTACAAGCGTTCCAAACCTTTCACCTTCCGCGGGTTTTTCGGACATTATGCTCCTAGAGAAACTATTATAGAAGAGATGAGGGAGGCCGGGTACAGAGTGAACCAAGAGTTTGATTTCTTGCCAGAACAATCTTTCAAGATTTTCTCAATTTGAGTAAGATCGTAACCTTTTGCCCATTATGCCTAATTTTCCGTCTAGAACCGCAAGCATATCTATTTCAAAATTTCAGTGGATATGAGCACTTCCCAAAATAGGGTTTGTTGGTGCTCCGGGCGGGATTTGAACCCGCGATCAACGGCTCGAAAGGCCGCTATGCTTAACCGGGCTACACTCGGCAGGTTTATCCTTCCACCGGAGCCCACAGAGCCTAAAGGCCTAAAACTCCCGGAGCACTATGAGTATATAAAATCCATAGATTAATTCTTTACTATTTTCCAGAATTGAAGCAAAGGGCTCAATTGAAATCTTCTTGAAGGCTAAGCGAATCGAACTCGCTACTCTACTTCTATCTCGAAGCCAGCTACTTTCTTAGGAAACCTGACCTCTAGAATGCCATACTTGAATTTTGCTCTTGATTTTTCAGGATCGACTTTTGAAGGAAGGCGTATTACTTTTCTGAACGAAGAAAATTCCGCCTCTCTCCTAATTGGTCCCCAAGGGCTGATCCTTACACATTTTTTTAACGGGGCCTCAATTTTTAGAGAGTTCTCAGTTGCCTCCAGCTTTATGTCCTCTTTTTCAACGCAGGGAAGGTCGAGCATGACTATGACTTCATCCTCGGTTTCAGTCACTTGAGAAAGGGGACTCAACTCTTTCCTTTCAACATCGTACATCGGAGTTTCAAAAAAAGTTTCAAGAGACTCTTCAAAAAGCTTTTCAACCCTTCTCCTGAACTCTTCAATCAGTTCAAAAATAGAATACTTCCTTTTTTCCAATCATCTCTCCCTCCCATATGCTACGCGTAGATTCCGGGAAGTTCTTTCTCCCGATCCTTTTGTACGCTTTTCATACTCTCTTGAGTCCTTCGCATAAGCTCGCGAGCTTTTATTCTAATCTCTTCTGCCTGATCCAACAATGGTTTAACGTCTATCTCTATTCCAATGAGTTTTTTTAAAGCTTCAAGCAAGTAAGCTGAGGCTTCTGGATCTGGAAACTGATAATGGGATTCAGCAAGCAACGTTATGTTGGATACCTTTTGATTCAGCGACTCTTTAACGATTAACGCATAGGCTCCTACCATTATCCCATCATTGTAGAAAGGAATTCCCTTTCCTTTAAGCAAGTCTTTAGCCTCCTCGTTCGTACCGATTCCATAAACAGTTGGCCTTTCTACCTCAAGCCTATCCGGTATCGATAAGCCGCTCAGATCTATCAAAAATTTAGCCTCATACTTTTTGGCCAGTTTAACTATCGATTTGGCTAGGGGATAGAGTAGCGAGGCTGGAAGTGGTATCTCCGAGATGATTAAGATGAGGTCGTCTTTGCTGTATATCCTTATCGGGGCCTTCGGATCTCCATTATGAAAGATCATAATCGGTGGTAGGGCCTCTGATTCAAAGTAGCCTACTTCCTTCATCCCTAATGATTGGATTAAATGTCCTGCGGCTATTAAGCCGACCAAGCCTACGTCTGGAATTCCTACGATTACTTTCGGGTTCTTTACTTCAATTCTAGCCAATTCTATTACGGAAAATTCCTCTTTGCTCATACTACGCCACTTTAAGCCAATTGAAAAAACTATAAAGCTTTAGAATATTTATCCTTTGCTAAAAAATTTTTCTATCCCTGCTTAAAAACCATACCTTACACGAAAATCCTTAAACTCTCCCTTCCACTCCTCCCATATTATATCTAAGCTTTTAACTATCGCGCCCGGGGGCCCACTCTTGCAGAACT
>JAWCQS010000195.1:0-2592 GCA_038869655.1 Bathyarchaeia archaeon
CCCCATCTGAACATTATAATCTCTCTGTAATATTATGTAATATGACACTATATAAAGATTTCGCGGGGGAAATTATGTGTCATTAGGCGTTTCTTTCACAGCTTTCAAAGAGCCCTATATGGTCACATCAGGCATAAAGCACTAGCAAGAGTAGTTGACGAAAAATGTGTGCTAAACCTTAAACCTAGATGTTGGAACTATTTGCCCATATCTATATGAGAAAATGTATTGAAATGAGCTTATTTCTGGTGGTCTAAACCATCGTCAGCAAAATTCCGACTTCTCGGATTAAAGAGGGGTCCTCAAACTTAGGTTTCTCCAATCCGTATATGGATTTTGGTGAATTTGAAGAAATTGCTTTTAAGCATGATGATACAAAACTCTATTCATCTTAAGTTTTGACGTAAGAAAAAGTGATGAAATAGTTATTTTAAGGGAAATGTTTGAAATTTAGTTCTTTGTTAAGTTTTTGGTTTCTCTAAAATTTCTTCAATTTGTTTAAGGAATGCTTTAGGGGGTTTTTTAGAGGAAGCCACTATATACAATCCCTTATAACTGTAAATTATTTGGCTTGATTTGCTGAAAAAGGATAATCTCCATTTAAATTCTCCAAAAATATCTTTTAACTCTCGAAGCATATTCAATTCGATTGCATAAACAGTTGAAAGTCTATCTTTTTGAAATCCTTCCGGAACATAGCATTCATGAATGTTTCCTTTTTCATCAATCACTCCACAAGCAATTATTCCTTCCAACTTTTTTAATGCATCAAATACAGTTTTAATATCCATAAAATTATAACAATAAAGGCTAAGTTATAAAAGCCTTTTTATTTAAAAGCTTTAAATTCTTCTAAAATAAGCTTCAAAAATTTTGAATTTTCTAATGGCTAAAAATCAAGCTTTTTGGAATTTCTTCACGCTTAATCCCATAGCTTTTCTCTATATGCCAATAAACTGCATGCTTAACGCTTTCACCAAGCTTCAAAAAGCCTTCATCTATTGATTCAAGCAAGGCTTTATTGAAATCTTTTCTTTGTTAAACCCCCCATTCTCCGAAATAATAAGTAAGGAGGCAAAATTTTATCCCCTCTAGGGGTATGAAAAATGAGCAAAAAAACTCTTTTTCTGCTGGAAAGCCTACTGGAGTAGAACCGGTTTCATCTAAAAGTGCGGGGGGTGGGATTCGAACCCACGAACCCCTACGGGACAGGAGTTCTAAATATCCTTAAGAGGATATCCTCAGTCCTGCGCATCCAATACCTACGCCCAATACAACTTGATATTTCGGGCATAAGTATCTTTGACCTGGCTTGGCAACCCCCGCTTGATTCGATTGAATTTAAATTCAAACTTACTCATAAATTTTCAGTTTTGAAAGCCCTTAAAAATTCAAGCTATTCTGTAAATCGGATGAGTTTTATCCAGTTTTTCTCCGTGCTCCCTAATCAGTTGGCCATAGGCCGCATCGATTAACGCTACTGCTGGAAACACGTATTTAGCCTCCTCGATAGGTCCATAGAGTATAAAGTCCGCTCCAGCGGCTACAGCTAAAGCGTTTGCTGAAGCCATAGCTGGATGAATCGCTTGATCGCCCATCTTCACTCTTAAGCCTGTCCAAGTGGCTATGGCATTATGCGCTCCACATCCAACGGGAAACCCAAACTCATTTTTCAAATCGAACAATGCTTTACAAGCCACTCCCAGACTTGGAATGTCTAAAACGCATGTATCGATCAGTATGTTTTCGACTCCAGCATCTTTAGCTCTAGGGAGGATCTGTTTTATCGCATCAACTCTTCCTTTAGAAGTAAACTCCTTTCTGTTAAAGGCAAGAAGCACAGCGTTCTTCAACCTATATTCCTTAATTTTTTCATATTCCTCTAGCCTAGATTCTGGTACTAAAGAATTATAGACGATAGGGTTTTTGATTCCCGCCTTATTAACATAATCTAAGCCTTTTAACCTAACCTCTTCGGATACTCCATCTAACAGAATTGGAGCATCCGTCACACTCGATACAAATTCTAAAAACTTTTCCATGGCCACTGGTGTTGAGCCTACAACATCGAGCATGCTCTGGTTACCAGTTTTGTTGGAGAATTCTTCTTGTTCATTTATAACTCTTTCAGCCTCTTCTCTATCGAACTCGCCAGTTTCTTGATTCTTAACTATTCTATGCTTGTTATAAAAAATGCTTCCTATCAAAACTGTAGGACGACTCCCAGGTAAGCCACCTATCTTTACATCTCCAATAACCAACTGTTTTTGTTGGGCTTTAAACTCCCACAATTTTCAACCTCTCCTTTCCTTCATATTGAATTAAAGCTAAGCATATAAAACTTGTTTGAAAAAATATAAAAGTTTAATCCATAATGAACTCTTAAAGAGCTAAAAGGAAAGCGCTGAAAAACCTTAAGCCTATACTTTCTACCATTCCAAAGGAAATTAGACTTAGGTTGCTAGGAAAAGCCTCAAAAATGATTCTTAAGCGACTTTTATCCTTTAGAATCTCTGGTAATAAAAAAAAAGAATTAGGGTTTATGGTGGAGGGACTATGTACCTATCCGTTATAACTCGAATCTTTTCTTCT
>JAWCQS010000196.1:0-2587 GCA_038869655.1 Bathyarchaeia archaeon
TCTTTCGCGGTTATTCCCCTATCTATCATTTGAAAAGCCTCCTTAATTTGCTCATCTGTTAAAGCTTCTATGTTCAACCCATCCCTCTGTAAGCTTTTCATAGTTTCTACCAAAACCGTTGCTATGAAAGATGGAGCTACCTTCGTCGTGCTGGTTATTTCTTGAAAAATCGGCAAAAACTCTGAATCGATTAACTCCTCAGCTAACTTCTTATTGATCCCATAAGCTTTCATGATGTTTAAGACCTGTGTATCCAAATCCGGGGGTAACTTCGCCTTTATAGAAGCCACCCTTTCCTCAGAGATGATCAAAGGGGGAATATCGGTTTCTGGATACATCCTTGAAGCGCCGGGTCTGGGCCTCATATAGCGCGTAGTTCCATCAGGATTTGCTGCTCTGGTTTCTTCTGGCACTCCGGTTAAAGCCTCTTTAGCCCTTTCCATTAAAGCCTTTAAGGCATCCTTCGCTTTATCGTATTCATCGGTCACTATAACTATCGCGTCTTGTTCTCCGGCTTTACAGGCTTTTTTTAAAAGTTTAACCTCTTCTTCACTAATTCCATAATTCGGGAGCTCATCAGTATGGAAGATTCCTTCAACTTTTCCCCAGAAAATCGCTCTATGGGCAAGCTCTGTTCCAAACCTTACTCCGGGCTCAAGCTCTATGCTCAAAATTCCTTTAAAGCCCTTAAGGACTGTTGCGAGTACAACTCCATGGCTCGATAAAGCCTTTTTGATTATCTTGCATGAGGTTTCTTTAAAAATTTCAGAAGCGTCTACGAAATCCTCCTTAAAGTCCCCTAATTTTATTCCTCTTGATTTTAATTCTTTTTTAATTTCCAAAAGCCTCAATTGCCTCTGCACTTCGTACTCGATTACTTTTGATATCAGTCCAAGCTCTTGTACACCTTTTACTTCGATCAAAGCCCCATCTTTTATGGAAATGTTTAGATCTTGCCTTATTGTTCCCAACCCTCGCTTTACGGCTTTTGTCGCCTTCAAAATTTTACCTATCTCGAAAGCTACGGCTTCAGCCTCAAAAGGAGAGTTTATCGAAGGGGACGTTGCTATTTCTATCAAAGGAACTCCTAGCCTATCTATCCTATAAGTAACTCTAAGCCCTGATTCTGAAATTTTTCTAGCGGCATCTTCTTCGAGGCTTACATGTTCTATCGGAATCTTTTTATCTTTTGAACTCAAGAATCCTCCAAGTGCGATCACGCATGTTCTTTGAAAGCCCGTAGTGTTCGATCCATCGATCACTATCTTTCTCATAACATGAACTTCGTCAACAGGCTTAGAGTTTAAAATTAAAGCCGCCGTAAGAGCTGTATCTATCGCCTCTGGATTTATTTCATGAGGAGGCTCCTCGTCCATCTCAACTAGGCATGAAGTCTCGCTACAGGCTTCATAAATGATTTTCTTACCTCTCTGAAATTCGAAAAGAGCGGCAGGATCTACTTGCCCCATCTCACTTTGAGTCGGTCTAAGCTTTCTCAAAAAAGAAACAGTTTTTTCATCCGAAAGCCTTGTGGGGCAATTGCAAAAAAGCTTATGCTTTGTATCCAATTGCTTATGGATTTCTATACCAACCTTTAGGCCAATTTTTTCATAGTCTATTCCTAGCTTATCCATGGAAAACAACGACTCCTTGCCTTGATCTTTTAAAACCTCCTTGAAGAAAATTCCCCAGCTATGTTGCTTATCATTATCCGCTTCACTCTATCAAGATCTTTTGATTGAGCTAAAGCCCACATTAGTTTGACCAAAGAAGTTTCTGGAAGCATATCGTTGAGCGGTACAACACCAACCGCCTGCAAGTCCCTACCCGTGTTGTAAACGTTCATGTTGACGGAGCCCCATATGCATTGGGAAGTCATTCCAACAAAAACTCCTGATTCTGAGGCCCTTTTTAAAGAACTCAACAAATACTTTCCAACATGCCCAAGCCCAGTTCCTTCAAGTATTATTCCTTTATATCCCTGCTCAACGAACCAGTCGATCATCCCACTACTCATCCCCGGATAAAACTTTATTAAAGCTACCTTTTCACAAAAATCTGGTTTTATGATCGGCTTTCTATTAGAGTCCTTTGGCTTAAACTCTGAACTCAATAACTCAATTTTATTCTCATCCAAAATTATATGTGCCAATGGTTTAGTATTAATGGATTTGAAAGCATCCCTACGACTGGTGTGGCACTTCCTAACCTTTGTTCCAAGATGAACTGCCAGACTTTCATCCGACAAGCCTTCATGCATAACGACAACGACTTCGGCAAAAGGAGCCTTCGATGCAATCAAGACAGCTCCTATGAGGTTTGAGGCCGCATCGGAGCTTGGTCTATCGGAGGACCTTTGGGATCCAACCAATACTATCGGAATCGGTGACTCTTGGATTGCAAAGCTTAAAGCGGCTGCCGTATAGCCCATTGTATCCGTCCCATGAGCTACTACGATTCCAGCTAGATCTTCATTTAACATATTGGCTATAGCTATAGCCAATTCTTTCCAATGCGAAGGAGTTAAGTTTTCACTGAATTCGCTAAAAAGGATTTCGGTTCTAATGTTCGCTATATCGGACAACTC
>JAWCQS010000197.1:0-2578 GCA_038869655.1 Bathyarchaeia archaeon
TGATGGATTACCCGGGTTCTGAGCAGCCTTTGCTTCTGTTCGACAGCTGAGCTATAATATCGGCTATCGAATCAACAACTTTCTTTCTAATCTCATCAAGATCTTTACCAAAAGATGAGAAATGGAGCTCGATCAATGGGTTTCTATCCTCGATTACTTTTGGGTGGGATTTTATGTAAACACCTGGATTTCTTTTCATGACTTCGTCTATGAATTTTGAAAGCTCTGACTCGATTATTCCGTGCAGAAGTATTCCTTCTTCAAAAAAATAAGACTTAGGCAATTTCTTAATGAATTCCGGAATGAATTGGTTAAAAATTGCTTTAAGCTCCTCTGGGACGCCAGGCAAGCATAGTATATAAGTTATCCCATGTTTTATCAAAACTCCAGGAGCGGTTCCTACAGGGTTTAAAATCGGTTTAGCTCCTGAAGGTAAAGTAGCCATTTTAATTCTAGGCTTTGTCAGCTCTATCTTTGGATCTATCCTGGCATACCTTGCTTTTATGTATCCCAAAGCTTTTTTATTTAGTCTCAATCTCTTTTTGATAGCTTTTGAAACACCTTCTAAAGTTTTATCGTCATGAGTTGGACCTAAGCCTCCTGAAGTAATCATTAAATCGGGTTTTCTTTTAAGCGAATCCTTTATCACTGATGAAATTTCTTCAATTTCATCGCTTACGATTGTTATCCTTTTAACAGATCCTCCAAGTTCAGTAATTCTCTTAGCTAGCCAATTTGCGTTCGTATCCAAGGTTTTTCCTATTAAAAGCTCGTTACCAACGCAGAGGATTTCGGTACTGAAACTCATGTTTCCACCACGCCAAGCATGGAATCAATCTTTTTTTGATAGCCACCATTTCAAATATTCTTTTTGCTTTTTCTTTTTTTCATCTTCCTTAGCAATTTTCTCATCAACCATTCTTTCTTTTTCTTCGATCAATTGTTGAAAGCTAAAAGTTATACCACAACTGGTACAAACGTATTGCTTTAGTTTAGTATCGTATGTAAGCTCTCCTCCACATTCTAAACAATAATATGGCACTAAATTCTCCTCCAATCGCTTTAATTAAAAGAAAGGTTGTTTTTACTTATACGCCTTACTGAAGCTCAAAATCTAGGTTAGGCTAATATCAGAGTTCAGTTACTATGTAATAGATCCAAGTTGGACAAAGTCCTCGACAAAACCATCAGAAACCCATGCTACTAGAACTGTTGGAGTTTTCAGTTCATTAAGGTTCTTTACATTGAAAATCTATCTAAAAAAAGAGCATCATTAACTTTGAGTTGGTTTTATGGAATATCTTGGAAATTTTATTGGAGTTGTAGCGGCTATCGTCTTCGGCATTAGTGGCAATATAGCCGAAGACAATTCTGGTTAGGTCCAACCTCTTGTGCGTCAGTTCAAGAAACAGCCTCAGTTTTTCGCAATAAAAGTCGGGGTAAGTTGGATCCGTGAACTACCCCTCGCTATCGCAAGGGGCTTCCTGCTTCACTGAGCCTTCTGTCAGAGAGGCTCTCAACCCTCCCGTCGTCATGACGGTGACACATCAGCCAGCTCTTTCAACCTTGCCAATGCACGGGAACATACAGGCGTTTTCAAAGGGGATTCGGACTGTCCCAGCCCTATCCACGTCGAGAGAATATCTGCCAAAAAAACACTAATAAATGTTTCGGCTTTCATCCCGGCTCTGTAAAGTTAAGGCTTATTTTGGAGCTCTCCCACGGTTTAAATTTGATAAGCCTTGAATGGCTTAATTATCCGTGAAAGAGCTCCAAATTAAGCTTAACTTAACAGAGCTTTCATCCCCAGCTTTCGCAGGGGGATTTCCCGCCTAGGAAGTTAAAATCAGCTCTGACCAAATTGCTAAAAAGCTTGAAACTGATCTTCTGGTTTCTTTCCAAGGAGAAAAGTGTATGACAAAATCATACATTGTCATTTTTTGTAATACAATATGGCTACTAGCAGCCGTTTACTTCTCGCTTTTTATATCATTCTTCCAAGCCTTATGGAAACAAAGAAAATTGCCCAGGTCAACTTAAGATTTGGGACGAGATAGGGGTTACGTGATTACGGAATTATGTAACCATCCATGTTCTTCTTGATTTTTAAAAGATTTCAGAAGCTTTTTCCCTTAATAATACATTCGTTTAGGTAGTACCAACTTATTACTTTATTTTTTAATTTTAAAATCAAATCTAATAAAAGAAGTCAAAAAGGGAAAAGAGTAGGGAGTTCATTGAGCCATACTATCGTTCTAAGCATGATATCCCAGTTGTTATAATTATTATTAGTTACAGAACCGCTTTTATATGACTCGAGTTGAAAAGGCTTTGAAATAACCTAAGCATAGTCAACAAACGAATTCTACTGATGCCTTCTCATTTGGAATAGGGCCTCTAAAGCTTTAATTCGCATATCTTCTCGAGAGTCGCAATTAAGCGTATTATCGAAGCAATTCAAAGTACCCTAAAAATAATATGGCTACGCTAAAATATATTGCCAAAGTTACGATGTCACTAACCATTGTCGCAAAGGGACCTGTCACAATGGCAGGGTCCCAATTAAGTTTTTTAAAAA
>JAWCQS010000198.1:0-2509 GCA_038869655.1 Bathyarchaeia archaeon
GCAGATGACATGCCCCTTCGAGAATGGCTAAAGGATAAGATATGGCCCACCGAAGCTAGGCTTACTGGAGACCTATGCTATAGAGGAGCTTTACTAGGATGCCTGGAGATGATCAAAACTGGAACAACATGCTTTTTGGACATGTACTTCTTCATGGAAAATGTTGCTGAAGCCGTGAACGAGGCTGGACTGAGAGCTTTTTTATGCTATGCCATGATAGATGTGATCGATTTAGACGAGCAACTGAAAATTTCTAGAAAGCTAAGCTCATTCATAAAAACTCTTGGAAATGAAAGAATAAAGTTTGTGATGGGTCCTCACGCTCCTTACACTTGCTCCGACGAAACGTTGCTAAAGGCTGTTGAGATGGCTGAGAATGAAAACTCTTTGATCCATACGCATTTGGCTGAAACCCGAAGCGAACAGGTGGAGTTTGAGAACAAGCATGGATTGAGGGAAATCGAGTACCTGGATAAAATCGGATTTTTAAATTCAAGGCTGGTGGCTGCGCACTGCGTATGGTTAACTAAGAACGAAATAAAAATCCTTAAAGAAAAAGGCGTAAAGGTTTCGCACTGCCCAACCTCTAACATGAAGTTAGGAGTAGGAGGAGTTGCTCCTTTACCGGAGATGCTTGAAAAAGGAATGACGGTCTCTTTAGGCACGGATGGACCTGCCAGTAACAATTGCTTAGACCTATTCGATACGATGAAGTTTTGCGCGCTCATTCATAAAGCGCAGAGATGGGATCCTACTATAATTCCAGCTCAAAAAGTTTTAGATCTGGCAACCATAGAAGGGGCAAGGGCTTTAATGATGGATAAAGAGATCGGAAGCGTTGAAGAGGGAAAGCTTGCTGACTTGATATTGATCGATACAAAAGCCCCAAACATGATGCCCATTCATGGGAAGGATACGATCGTCTCCAATTTAGTATATTCGGCAAAAGGGTTTAACGTGAACACTATGATAATTAACGGAAAAATTCTGATGCAAGATGGAAAGGTAGGAACTCTCGATGAAAACAAGGTCTACGAAGGGGCTCAAGAAGCTGCTCTTACGCTCACTCGTTGACCAAACTAAGTATCTTTTAATGTTTTTCACACAAGCGTGCCTCGTTTATCTTCAAATATCCCGAGTCCCCCCTCCAAAAGATTTCTGAGTCGACTATCTCAATTCTTTTCTTAAACATGGGTGCGTTTAAAACAAAGGTTTCAGCCTCTCCCCCCTCAAACCCAATATGGATCCCGTAATTTTGGCTCAATCTCTTAAGCTCATTGACTAAAGTCCTATCGAGTTTTTTCCCTAACCAGTCTTTTGTAAACCCTAAAGCTGAGCATGCGGTGATCATTATTTCGAATTTAAAGTTTATCTCTTCAAGAAGAAGGCTCTCTGGATCCTTATGCCAAAGTGGAGCGAAGCTTTTCAAGCCTAGTTCCTCGCATACTCTATCTATACTGACTTTTTGATAATCGCTGGCTATGGCTCCAGAGCTTAAGGCTTTTATTCTAAAGTTCTTCTTCAAATCCTTCAAGAGTTCTCTCAAATCTTCTAGTTCTTCATCTTTTTTACCGCTAGTTTCTAACAATATCATCGGAATCTCCATGCTTTCGGCTTGAAGCTTAGTCCATTCTACGGCTGGATAGTGGAACATCCAGGAAGCCGGGTCATCGGGCTTGACTGAGATCAGTGCCACTACATCGAAACCTTGATGTAGCATGTACCATAGCGAGTAGCAACTATCTTTCCCCCCGCTGAAAAGACATGAGATTCTCATCAAAATCCTACTTAATTTTTTATCCTAATGTTGATACCTTATCCATCCAAGGTTACTAAATTCTTATCTCCTCAAGCTTTCTTGCCTTTATCTCCTTAATTCTCTCAAAATGTGGATCCTCGGTTATGATGAACTCGACTTTTTTCATGAGTCCAGTTGCTGCTATTATGCAGTCTCCCCATGGAATTTTTTCTTCATACTTTCGCCTGAGAATACCTGCCTGCCTTGAAATTTCTGTGGATAGCTCAACTATGCTTAGATCAGATTTTACTATCTCATTAAAATGTTTCTCGGCCAGATCCTTGCCAGACCTTTTATGGACTAAGGCATAGAATTCACCTAAAACTATGGTTGGCACTATGCCCTTATTCCCAAGCTTCCTACAGACGTGTAAAACTCTCTTTGTTCTAGATAGAATATTCTCCTCCCTTGAAAAATAGTGTAAAACAAAAAACGTTGTGTCAAGCGCGAGCAACATCTTTTATCCCTAGCGGAAATCTTCTTTCCTACTCTTTGTAAGCTCCAGCAACACTTCTTTGAGATCAGCATAACTCGATAATGCACCAGCTGATTCCGTTATATCAGGTACAGGTTTTAGAAGCAATCCTTCTTCGGTTTCCCTAAAAGTTACAGTTGTCCCCTCCATTAGGTTGTACTTCTTCCTATATTTGAGGAGTATGGTAATTTGTCCTTTCTTTGTAACCTTTGAGTAAGACATATCCGACCCCTTAC
>JAWCQS010000199.1:0-542 GCA_038869655.1 Bathyarchaeia archaeon
AACATGTTGATAGGAATAAACGCAACAACACAAGGCTAGAGAAAACCTAAGATGAATAACCCAAGCGAAAAGTCTCGCCCAACCTCAGTCATGCAACACAGCACTTTCATCCATATCTAAAGAGTGTGGGATTTCCAGCTCACGGTGTTAAGAGTTCTTGGCTCCACTAAACCGCAAGTTCTGCAATAGTTGGCATCCATAAAATCGTCTTCGACTATGATCCAAGTTCTTCGAAACCTGTGACCGAAAAATGCGCATAAAATCTCTTCGAAGCTCATCCGGTGCACCAAAATTGTCTAATTCAAATTAAACATATAAAGGATATGTAGAAATTCGATATATCCGTTTTGGATATAGTTTTAAAGGATTTTATTCATAGTCTCTAAATCCATGTTTGGTAAGGCTTAAGTAACACTCACGATCGTTTAATTCGTTTGAAAAAAATCTCTCTAGGATTATCTCTCTGATGTTTGGCTTGGGCGTTTGGTTGATCCTTAAAACTACTTTCGACCAATAAGCCAAAACTCTTTTACCGATAACTT
>JAWCQS010000199.1:552-2506 GCA_038869655.1 Bathyarchaeia archaeon
AGCCTTGAAGTCATCGTAAGGCTTAGCATGGACTTGGCTTAAAACTAAAACTGAAAGATTGTATTTTTTGGCTAGATCGTTCAAATAAGCCAATTGACGGTTCAGTTCTTTGTTTAGAATAAATATGGAGCTTCTTGATTCAAAAGCTATCCTGTAAAGGGATGTCAGAGTATCCACAACAAGTAAACCAACGTTTTTACTGATGTATTTCTCCAGGTTTTCTACAAGCATAGCTTGATGCATAAAAGTTTCTGGCTGAAAGACAAGGATGCTGGCACTGATCTTTTCTATATCCTCCCCGGCTATTTGAGCCAAACGCTGAGCTGAAAAAGATTGGTCAGGATCCAGGAACAAGACTTTAAAGCCTTTGATGGCTGCTTGAATAGAAGCTTGGAAAGCAAGAGTTGTTTTTCCTGTACCAGCCTCACCGTAGATTAAACTGAGACTACAGGATGGAAAGCCCCCATTCAAGAGTTTATCCAGCTTTTTGCAGCCTGTTTTGAAATATCTAAGATTTTGATCCATACGATTCCTCAACGCGAATGCTTTAAACAAGAGGATAAAGTATAATAGAGGAAAGTGATTAATTTAGCCTTTTGATGATTCGATGCTGAATACTGAATTTTATCTTAAAAGCTTTCTTAAATACGTTTACCTCTCTGAGTTGGAAAAAGGGTTTGCGACTATAGATGATTTTTGTTCTATAACAAACCTTACGCGTGATCTATGCGAGAAAATTTTTCATGAATTGACTAAGATGAGGCTTATAGAAGAATTGAGGGGTGCCGAGGGGTTAAAGTATAGACTGACGCGCGCTGGTAGAGAAAAAATCAAAGTGGTTGTAACCGGAGGAGTCTTTGATGTAATCCATGTAGGCCATTTAGCTGCGCTTGAAGAGGCTAAAAGCCTCGGAGACATACTTATAGCCGTTATAGCTAGCGATTCCACTGTTAAGAAAATGAGGGGGAAAAATCCAGTTTTCCCAGAGAACCAGAGGAGGATTTTACTCGAGGGTTTAAAACCGATCGATAAAGCTCTGGTTGGGTTTGAGGAAATGAACTTGAGGCGGACGATAGAGGAGCTAAAGCCCGACATCGTGGCCGTAGGCTATGATCAAAATTCAATAGAATCTTCGGTTAGAGAAGCGATAAGGGAATTGAGAGTTCCAGTGAGAGTCATTAAATTGAAGAAATACGATTTTAGAGATCTAGATAGTTCCACGAAAGTTAAAATAAAAGTTGTAAAAGAGGGTGTTTAGTTCAAAAAGCGATTCAGCATACTCTCCCTTATTCTTTTAACTTCCTCATGAGCCATCTTTAGGGGCTCCGGATAATTTTTAACGGTACACATTAAAACTATTTTTATCGCATCGTTCAAAGAAACCATATGACCTATGCTCACGTAAAGTAGTTTTTTGCCATAGGATGGCTTAACGATGGCCCCTATAACTTCGCCTTTTTCATCGTAAATACGATTTCCTTTGATCCTTCCATAGAGCTTCTCCTTGGCTACGCCTACAGTAGGCATGTTCAGTAAAATTCCTACAAAACTGGCTAAACCACATTTCCTTGGATGAGCGATTCCATGGCCGTCTACAAGCAATACGTCTGGCTTTATGGATAGCTTTCTAATCGTTTTGACGATTATGGGACCTTCATGGAATGCTAAAAAACCTGGTATGTAAGGAAAATCTATCTTCATCTCGCAAATGGCTTTATCGATTACACTCAGGCTTTCTATGTTAAAGTTCAATGCCGAGCAGATTCCCATGCCTCGAAAGTACGTGACATCAGCACCAGCTATTTTTTTAAAAGATTTCAGTTTGCTTTCCTTTATAACGAGTTCCGCAAGTTTCTCTTGGTGTTTTTCAATTTTTTCAAAAATCGATTTTTGAAAAAATTGATTTAAATTTTTTTCCATCTCTTCTTTTGATCCCAAAGCTTTAAGCTTTTTT